>JAPLKC010000085.1 GCA_026388255.1 Pseudomonadota bacterium
GTTGAGATGAGTTATTGTATCATATGAAGGCATAAAATGCCAGTTTATTGTATACTATTGTGGACATTGTAGCAAAATAGTTGGACTACCCTCGCAAAGGTTAAGGGGATTTGGGCAACAGGCCGTTTATTCTTGACATTGGGGATCTGGGTACGTCCATAAATAAGTAAATATCTTTCCCCAGCCAAGAAGAGATTCTATCGAACCGATTGATCCCCGTCATACCCGCCCTATTTTTTCTATTGTCCTGCAATCTCAGTATGTTGTCAAGGAGGTTTTTGGTATCATACAATCGGAAGCAGTGTGTTAGCCGTTAACAGCATTTGTCAGTATAGTCAACGCGGCGCCCACAATGCGCGGGCTTTTCCGACAAGTTATTGGAAAATGCCTGATATAAAGGCCCTGTGGTTCCTGCTATTTTAAAGAAAATCTCTTTTTCATTAATAGAAATTTCGTGTAATCGTCCCATAGATAAGGATTGGTGAGAGTTGTTCTGTTTATTTGAGCACCGTATTTCCTGAACTCCTTCTTTTTTGTGTTTTTAAAATAGTCTGAAGCCCAACGTATCGTTACTGCAAATGTAGAGACCTCTTCACCTGTTTGGAACATAAGCGTAGCAACATCACCGACTTCCATAGTATTATTTCTACTTTTTGGGAATTCATATAAAAGACCGGTCTTACTGATATTTAATATTTTTACCTTTTCCTTAAAGTCCGAATTCTTGATAAAAAACCGGCTATACTTTTCTTCTTTTACATCACAACGTAAATCAATCCTGTTTTCCTTCATATTCCGGTCTCCTTTTCAGAATTTATGATGGTTGCTCTATTGGCTATATACTTTATATTTTATCGCATAATAGATGAAAATATTAACAGCAAGTATTACGCGTTCAGGTAAAGAATTGGAGCATGTTCTGTAAAAACCTGCCCACCTTTATTTTGAATGGATTATACGCCGATAATTGACAGCCAAATCATATGGACTACCTATTGATTATACTCAAAACTCATAAACCCGACATGGGCAAAATTTCTATATGTTCCATTTATGGCCGGAAGGTATGATCTTTCATTGTTAAAGAGGGTAGTCTGATAACCTATGCTTGCCTTAAATGAGTTCTTCCGACATGTTGCTCCAAGAGTATATATATGTCTTTTGCTGTCGGGAAGTTCAGGACCAAGTGTTTTTCTTGGTATAGGGCTCTTATCAAACATATAACCACCCCGTATTTCAAAATATTTGTTTAACCGGTAGTTTGCGCCAAAAGCAATGCTTGGAGTATTACGCCAACCTTTGTAATAGAAAGTATTTGTTGAACCATTGTCCGACGATACACGATAACTGCTCATGGAAGACCATCCGCTATAAAGCACATCTCCTTCCAGCACAAGCGCCCCGATTTGTTTCGACAGACCAGCAGCAGCTACAAAAGGCAGAGTAAATGTGGCAGCAGCCCTTGTTGACGAGGAAGATAATGGAGAAGGAAGATAAAAATATGCCCCTCCTTTGTATTTTATATGCAAAAACAGAGTTAAATAAGTAGTTTTTATTTCAGCAAAAGTGCTTATGTATCTTCCCGACCAATCTTTCGGCCACTCCGTTGATAAGCCGAATAAGGAAAAGATCCCGATTCCAAAGGAAACATAGTCTTTTGTATATTTAATGTATAGACGGTATATGATGCGTAGAAGTTTTTGCTTAAGTCTTTTTCCCGGTTGACGGGTCTTCGTATCGGGTATTCGGGGAAATCATTGTACTGTTTACAGAAGCACCGAAGCCTTTTTGATGGACAAGCAAGGCAGGGTTGTAAAATATCGCAGACGGATTATCAACGGAGATGCCTGCCATCCCCATACCATTTACTTTCGCATCCTGGTTATAAATGATAAATGCAGCCCCGAGTACATTTAGAGGCAAAAACATTATAGGCAAAAAAAGAAGATATTTTTTCACTTTTTATAGTCTTTATTTAATAAATCTAATTAGCATTACAGCTTGAAAAAAACAATATTTAATATTTTTGTAGCCATTTAGAAAAATATTTAATAAAATAACCCTTGAGGTTTTGATGATATATACAATAACACTCAATCCATATCTTGACAAAACGATAGATATTGAAGAACTTGTATACGACGATGTAAACGAAATCGTAGAGGAGAAAAAACATGCCGGCGGGAAAGGCATAGATGTTTCACGGGTCATCAAAGAACTCGGCGGTCAGAGCATTGTCCTTGGATTAATCGGCGGATACAGCGGACTGGAGCTTGAAAGCAGACTCATAAACGAAGGAATAATCTGCGATTTTACACGCATTAATAACGAGACAAAAACAAATACCACAGTTTATCAGAAGAATAAAAAAATA
This sequence comes from Pseudomonadota bacterium, assembly GCA_026388255.1. NCBI lineage: Bacteria > Pseudomonadati > Pseudomonadota > Pseudomonadota bacterium. The sequence continues at coordinate 2,375 of JAPLKC010000085.1, forward strand.
CAGACCTTGCTGAGTTCTTCAGACCCGGATGTAAGTTCTCTCGAGATCATAACCTTCTTTAATAAAATAAAGGAAATTCCAAGGGGCAGTCTTGTAGTGATCATTGGAAATGCACCAAGGTTTGTTAGTGATAATTTTTACGCACAGCTTATAATAACTCTAAAAGAAAAAGATATAAAAGTAATCCTTGATACTGATCACGGAGCATTAAAAAATGGTATAAGTGCAGAACCTTTTTTAATAAAGCCGAACATTCATGAGTTCGGCAGGCTTACCGAAAATAATATATCAAGTGTTGAAGAAATAATTGAGTATGCAAAACCTTATAAAAATGTTGTAGAATATATAGCAGTTTCGATGGGTGCTATGGGGGTGCTTGGTATTTCAAATAATGTGGTATATCACGTCATTCCACCTAAAATAAAGGTAGGAAGCTCCATTGGTGCAGGTGATTCGCTTGTCGGAGGCCTTGTTTTTTCGCTCAGTGAGGGTAAAAGTTTTAAGGAGGCCCTTGTTTTGGGTGTTGCAAGCGGTACAGCTGCCACCCTTAATCAAGGAAGAGAGTTGTGTAAGAAAGAGGATATTGATACAATAAAAAAAGATGTAAAGATTAAAATTATTTAATTTACTTATCTTTTTAATGATGTGTATTATATATTACATAATGAAAGGAGGTGAAAGTACATGAAAAAGCTTGTGATATTATTCATAGCTATTGCCTTTTTTACCAGTTTTACTTTGGTAAGCTGTGGTCCATCAGCAGAGCCACCAAAGCCAGCGCCTAAAGAAGAAGCAAAACCGGCAGCACCAGCGCCAGCACCGGAAAAAGCTCCAGCACCAGCGCCAGCACCGGAAAAAGCTCCAGCACCAGCGCCAGAGAAAAAGTAGTTTTTCACTTTATCAGGGTATATCCATTCGTGGGTATACCCTAAACCAATGAAGAAAGAGGTGAACCATGAAAGCAAAATCATTTGGACTTATTTTATTTGTTATTTTAGCTTCACTGTCATTAGGCGGGTGCGGATGCTTTATGCAGCAAATTAAAGGGGAAACTCCTCCTCCTCAGGCTCCGGGAGCAAAAGTTGTTGCGCCTGAAGTAAAACCGGTAATACCTGTTGAAACACCGCAGCCGGAGGCGGCTCCTGCAATAGCAATGAAAGATGTGAATTTCGATTTTGATAAATACAATATAAGACCAGGAGATGCCGAGATATTGAAACAGAATGCGGACTGGTTTAAGGCTATCCCAGGCAAAAAAGTCAGAGTCGAAGGTTATTGCGATGAAAAAGGCACAATAGAATATAACCTTGTCCTTGGTCAAAAGAGGGCTGACTCCGCAAAATCATATCTCGTAAATCTCGGGGTTGATGCAAATCTTATAGAGACAGTAAGCTATGGGAAAGAAAAACCACTTGATCCGGGACACAACGAAGCAGCATGGGCAAAAAACAGAAGAGCTCAGTTTTTACCGCTTAAGTAAGGTGATGCGAAAAAGGGAGGGCACTTTGACTACCCTCCCTTTTATCCATACTGTTGAAGAATTATCAAAACATCTATGCTTAGATAAAAAAACAAAAGAAGAAATAGAAAAGGTTTCCATATCTCATCCCTTTAGAATACCAAAATTTTATTTAGACCTTATGGAAAAAGACAATCCTCTTTGCCCCATAAGGAAACAATCCGTGCCTTCAAAAGAAGAGCTAACCGGCAACGGAGATACTGATCCTCTCAACGAAAAAAAAATATCCTTAACACCCTCATTTTTTAAAAGGTATCAGAATAGGGGCGTTTTTTTAGCAAGTTCGGACTGTGCTATGTATTGCAGATTCTGCAACAGAAGAAGGCTTATCGGTAAAAAATGGGACGCCAGGTTGCACTGGGAGGAAACATTTCAATATTTAGAAAGGGATAGAGAAACACATGAGGTTATCATTTCTGGAGGAGATCCTTTTATGCTCTCATCTGATGAACTGGATTACATTTTATCAAGATTGAGGTCTATACGGAGTATAAAAAATACCAGAATAAGCACAAGGATGCCCGTTGTATATCCTGAGGGTTTGAAACAGGGTCACTTTGATGCTTTAAAAAAGAGTTCGCCTCTATGGATTGTGATTCATATAAATCATCCTCGTGAAGTCTCAACTGATTTTATTGAAACCGTAAACAGATTAAGGGATGCCGGCAATATCATTATAAGCCAGACCGTGCTTTTAAGGGGCGTAAACGACTGTCCGCACGTTCTTGCCAGATTGTTTGAAAATCTTGTCTACTGTGGTGTCAAACCCTATTATCTTTTTCAGCTTGATGAAGTCAGAGGCGCCGGACATTTTAAGGTAAAATTAAAAAAAGGTGTTGAGATAATGAGATATTTAAGGGCTAACAACTCTGGTCTCGCAATACCGCAATATGCGCTGGACATTACCGGAGGCCTCGGCAAGGTTTCGGTGGATTACAAATATATCAAGAAAAGACGGGGCAATAAGGTTATTGTTGAAGGTTTGTCCGGCAAAACAGGTATTTACAATGATGATGCTAAACAGAGTATTTGCTCAAAATGTAATATCTGCAAACAAGGTTTGCCCTGAAATTAGAAGTCTTTGCCCGTAAATGTGTTACCGGTAATGCATTTACGGTTTATTTGGCATTCTGAATATTGCAATTATGTAATACACGGCAGAATATATGCTGAAAAAAAGTGAAGCATATAAGATTATCAACCCGAGCAGGTGTATTATATGGTCAAGCTTGTAGATCGAACTGTAAAAAAGTATGCAGGTAATCCCGATGATTTGCAGGGCAGTCTTCAGCTTGCCGGAAAAAGATGGATAGATAGCAATGCCTTCTGTTGCATAAAAAGATCTGAGGCCGTTTATCAGAAATTCTCTTCCGACAAGGATTAGCGTAATCCAAAGAGGCACGAGCCTGTAGTATGAAAGTGTGATAAGGACCGAGGTAACAAGAATCTTATCGGCAATCGGATCAAGATATAGCCCCAGCTTTGTTTTCATGGACATTTTTCGAGCTATGTACCCATCAAGACCATCCGTTATGCCTGCAATAATAAACAAAAGGCACGCCGCAAAGATCAGCTCTTCTTCTTCTGTAGATATAAAAATAATGATGAGTGGTACAAAAAGTATTCTTATTATGCTGAGTCTATTGGGAAGCGTCCAGAGGGATGCTTTTTCATCTTTAGCCTTCATCTGGCTTCTTTAATTTACCGTAGTATTGTTTCACTTTTTTTATGAATGTCCTGGTTTCCTCAATCGGGGGAACTTTCATATTATGCTCTATAACTCTATTCGGGCCTGCATTATATGCGGCAAGCATCAATTCAAGATCTCCATCAAAGATGCTGTCTAACAATTTCAAATATTTTGTTCCTCCTTGAATATTGTCGTCAGGGTTAAAGGGGTCGTCCACCTTCATTAGTTTTGCCGTATCGGGCATGAGTTGCATTAGCCCTTGCGCCCCTTTATTGGATAATGCAAAGGGGTTAAAGTTGGATTCGGCCTTCATAACAGCCTTTATGAGTGAAGGGTCCATCCCGTGGAGCTTTGAATGATACATAATAATCTTATCGTAGTTGCTATTATCTATACTCTTGGTCAGCATGGAAGTGTTTTTTTCGGATATTACGACATGGTATTTTGTGCCGACAGGGACAATATTTGTAAAATGATAAACACCACGCTCGTCAGTATAACCATAAATGCCTGCATATCCACATATCGGGACAAGGCAAATGATGATCAATGCTATCGCTTTTAAATTCATTGACTTATTTTCGTAAACTTTTTCAAGCTTGTCAAGCATTTTGAGCTATAATACAAAACTTAACCATTGAAATCAGGGCTCCACGGCAATGCACAAAAAAGATTTTTTCATCGTCCATACCTTTGAAATGTGGCTTATAGACACCCCCCAGGTCAATATATTCAACAGTTTTATCGATGGCAGGGGAAAATAAACGTAAAGGTAGTCCCAGTTGTTTTATTGCTTTCTACTTCTATTGATCCTTCATGATCTTTTATAATTTCATGTACAATAAATAAGCCGAGGCCTATCCCCTTGCCTTGCTGTTTGGTCGTGAAGAAAGGTTTAAAAATATCCTTCAATACATGTTTTTCTATGCCTGCGCCGCTATCCGTTACTTTGCATACAAGCTGGCTTTCGTCTTTATTTAATGTCTCAATGGTAATAACACCGTTTTCATCACCGATAGCATCAATTGCATTCTTTATTATATTTATAAATACCTGGCACAGTCTTGCAGAATTCCCTTTAATAATGCTGCTGGTTGCATTGAATTTTTTATTGATGGAAATCTTTTTTAATTTATACTGATTGTGAAGTATTCTTAAAGTATCTTCTATAGGCGCATGTATTTCTACAAGCTCCTTTACTTCATCTTTCTGTCTTGAAGCTTCAAGCAAGCTTTTAATAATTTCTTTTGTCCTTTTCAATTCATTAAGGGAGAAAGTCAGGTCATCGAGAAGTTCATTTTGACCTTCAAGGTGGTCAATGTAGTATTCAAGGGTGCTCATAACTCCTGCAATGGGGTTGTTAAGCTCGTGGGCAATACCTGCGGCAAGTCGTCCAACCGCAGCAAGACTTTCACTCTGAATAAGGGCTTTTGTCCTCTCGTCGACAAGCTTTTCGAGCGAGTTGGAAAAATCCTGTATTTTTTTATACGAAGCGGCATTGTCAAGGGCAAGGGCTATATGATTTGCAAGGATCGATAATATTTCAGTTTCCTCGCCGGTATAAAGACTCATATCTCCTTTTTCACCCAATAACAGATATGCAGGATGCAATTTGGATGGCACGGGCAGGGACAATCTATAACCCTGTTTCCATAGCTCATCGGCTTCATGAATAAATCGAAAAACCTCGCTTTCTTCTGTCCTTGGAACCATCATAATATTACATCTTTCGAGAGTAAACGTATTCGATAACCTTTCAATAATTGTTTTTTTAATTTTACCGACACTATAAAGCGTTAATATTTCAAAACTAAGATCTTTTATCGCTTTTCTGTTTTTTATGAATTCCTGCTGGAGAAATTGTATGAGAAAATATTGTACCCGTTCCTTGGAAATATAAATTAAAAGAAATGTAAATATCATTGCTGTCAACGATATCAAATCAGTGTTTAATGAATTTCGAAAAAGGTTTTTTAACAGCACTTCCAGGCCGATGAAGAAACCTATTGATATGAGGAGCAGGGTAACAAACACAATGCCCTTATTCAGGAATATCTTCCATTCCATCACATCATGCCGGTAAATTGCATATCCGAGAAGACACATAGGGACAAAGATAAAATTACCGATGGGATATGCCTCGTATCCACCCATAACAGCAACATCAAAATGGTTTACAAAGGCAGCGAGGCCAAAACTTAAAATAATATATTTTATTCTTGTTTTCTTGATTGAAACCTTTTCCTCCTTCAGGTTTTTGAAAAGGAGGTAAAGTGAGAGTACAACGCTTAACGTGCAGAATGTGCCGAATACGTAAAATAACGAGCCTGAAGCAGCAAAAAAACCAAAATAATATCGTATGACACCCGTCAGGTAAAGGGGGTGTTGCGTGAGAGGTATAAGAAAAAATGCGATGATATAAAATATTTTCACAAGAGGCATCCACCCCTTATGTCCTGTGGCCAAAATCGTAAAGTGCAGATAAAGAGGGATAATAAAAACAAGAAAAATATGGTCTATTCTGCTTATCCTGATTGCCAGAGCTTCATCCTGCACAATAGTAAGCAAGGTCTTATCAATGTTAAGCATGCAACCAATAATACATATCAGAGAAAACAACAGATTTATATGCGCATTTTTTGCTTTAAATATTCCCATCAAAAAGAGTATGAGGAGAATTATCGCACTTAGAAGAGGCGGTATGCTGTAAATATTCATCGCTGATATTTTGAAATTACAATAAGTAAAGAAATGGTGCAAGGAAATTCTTTTCCATAAATCAAGCAGGGCTTCTCGATTGAGAAGCCCTGCTTGATTTAACAACAACTATTCACTGCCTTTTCATCCCGGCATCAAAAAGCCTGGAAGCCATGTGGCAAGACCGGGCCATATAAAAAGGAGAATTGCCCCGACTACAAGACTTATCAGAAAAGGATATACACCGGCATAGATCACACTGAAGGGAGTTTTGGTGATATTCTTTACAACAAAGACATTAATTGCCACAGGCGGTATGACAACACCAACCATAACGGTAACGCCGATCATGATGCCGAACCACAGAGGATCATAGCCGAGCTTGATGATTGCGGGGAAGAAGATAGGTGTTGCCAGTATCATGAATGCGAGGTCATCAATAAAAGAACCGCCGATAAGATAAACGAATGTGATAAAGACCATTATAAGCCATGTTGGAAGGGGAAGACCTACGATCCAGTCGGCGGCGATCATGGGTATCCTTGTTACGGCAATAAAGTGTCCGAGCACGGTTGAACCGGCTATGAGCATAAGCACCATGCATGCGGTCCTTATTGATTCTGAGACTGATTTTATATAACCTTTGAAGTTCAGGTCCCTCTTGGCAAAGGTTAAAACAAGCACGAAAAAGGTTCCCACGCTTCCAGCCTCGGTCGGCGTGAAGAATCCCTTGAGAATGCCGGCTATCATCAGGATAAAGATTGCAACAACCCATATAACCTCCGGGAGTGCCTTGAATCTTTCCGCCCAGGTAAACTTTGGCCCCTTGGGCCCAAGAGCAGGATTAATTTTACACCATCCGTAGATAATTACGATAAAAAAGAAGGCAATAAGAAGGCCGGGGCATATGCCTGCAAGGAAGAGCCTTCCAATAGACTGGTCGGAAATAATGCCGAATATGATCAGCGTAACACTCGGCGGCAATAAGATGCCCAGAGTTCCCACAGTTGCAACGATACCTGTCGAAAGTCTTTTGTCATAGTTGTAACGGTCCATTTCAGGAACAGCGACACTGGCAAAGGTTGCAGCAGTTGCCGGAGAAGAACCGCATATTGACTTAAAAGCAGTTGCGCCTGCAACGGTTGCCATGGCAAGACCGCCGGGGATATGCCCTATAAATTTATATGCACAGGTAAAAAGTCTTTTTGCAATACCTGAGTTAAAGGCAACCTGTCCCATTAAAATAAAAAGAGGGATGACGGTAAAACCATATGAATCAAAGACATCGAAAAAATCCTTTGCAAGCAGGTTCATCGAAGCGCTCCAGGAGATGAGGTAGCCAAATCCTATAAAACCTATGAGAATCATGGCAAAGGCCAATTCTATGCCTGTGAGAAACATAATCAGTATAGCGGTTAATCCTATCAGTCCGACAGTTACCTCATTCATATTGTCCTCCGGCGATCTTAACGATATCAGATACAAGTACGAGGCATTGTATAAAACAGCACACGCCCAATCCGAATGCGATAGGATAAAAAGGCATCTGGCGTGTAGTGCTTACTTCTCCTGACTGGTAAAGATCTGATCCGTAAACAAAGAGGTTCCAGCCTATGAGAATAAACAATATGATACCGGTGATGCGCGTGGCAACATTAAACACATTTTGAATTTTATTTGAAAAACTTTTGACAGCAAAATCAACAAAGATATGAGCCCTTATCCACGATGTAATGGGAACAGCAAATCCTATAACAATTGCCCCGCCGAAACCAACTATTTCATATGTGCCTACAATGGGACGGTTGAAAATCCGCAAAAATACATCTGCTACTGTGACAAGCATAATAACTGTCAGCGCACATCCGGAAACAAAGCCCATCCATTTGCTTAGTTTTTCGACAATTCTTAGAAATCCACCCATAAACCCTCCTGATTGATGCTATTTTCCAATACTTATTTTTGTGCAAAAACAGCAGATAAATATTTCCATTTTTGTATACACTTTGTCAAGTGAAAATATTGATCTGCTGCTTTTTATAGCATATTCTGTCGACAGAACATTTATTTGTTATATGCATAACTTATTATACAATACATCTGAATCATAATAACAACAGAAGCGTTTTAAAGAACTGAACGTTGTGCCTTTACACATTCACCAAAAGATGGTAAAAGCTATATACATGAATATGACCTGTGCTATTCTTGCCGGAGGTAACAGCAAAAGAATGGGGAGTGACAAGGCAACCCTCCCTGTCGGGACAAAGCCGCTGATAAACCGGGTATATGATGAAGCAAAAAAGGTTTTTGATGAGATCATTATCATCTCAAATCACCATAAAATCATTGCCGGCCTTGATGTCCCGATATTTAAAGATATTCTCCCTGTACAAAGCCCTATTGTAGGCATTGTATCAGCGCTGTTGTACGCCGATACGCCCTATGTGTTTGTACTTGCATGCGATATGCTCTTTGTCTCTAAAGAATCAATAGAATATATGATAGATGAAGCGCACGGTGAGGACTTAATAATCCCCAGATCGAAAGGAGGCTATGAACCGCTTTATGCGATATATGGCAGATCATGTATCCCCCATCTATTTAAATTGATAGCACAGAACAGTTTAAAAGCCACAGGTGTTTTCCCTTTTCTTTCTGTGAGAGTTTTAGATGAACACCCATATTTTACAAATAATGGTTATTCTGTGTTCACGAATATCAATACAATCGATGATCTGGTAATATTACAAAACCAGGTTAGTACAGTAAACAAAATAAACCCCCGACTAAGGGCAAAAAGCCCTGCCGGATCCAGCATTGACCTGCAAGAGAGGAGCCCTATATGATCATCCAGAGACGTGGAATAATGCACGAGGGACAACAACCGTTAACGGATGAAGGGCAAGAAGAACATCGCTATGCCTCCTGTAATAATGAATTGGTTATCAGCAAGATGCAGAAAGGCGACATTGAAAAAATCCTTGAGATAGAAAAACGTTCTTTTATTACGCCCTGGACAAAAAAAATGCTTAACGAGACATTATCTTCGCCCATATCTATCAGTCTTGTAATTAAGGAAAGCAAACTTTTGCTCGGTTATATCATGTTATATTCTGTGTTGAATGAAGCTCATATATTAAATCTTGCAACAAATCCTGATTACAGGAGAAGAGGATATGCCTCACGACTTATACGGCATACAATTGAATATTGCGAGAAAAGAGATATATCAGAATTCTTCCTTGAGGTAAGAGATAGTAACATCAAAGCTAAAAAGTTGTATAGAATGTTTGGTTTTGAAGTTATTGGAAAAAGAAAAGGGTATTATACAGACACACATGAAGACGCTCTTGTAATGCAGCTTTCATTGCATTAAACAGCATGGAGCATTCAACGTAGATCGTAGACGGTATTTTTACTGCCAGCTAAACGTTTACATGAGGAATTATGGTTGATACAGAAGCACAGATTATAGAAAACAAGAACGTTGTTCTGGACTACTTTCTGCTCAGACTGAAGCCGGCTAAGACTATGGGGAAAATAATGCCCGGTCAATTTGTTATGTTGAAGATACCCGGCAATGAGGTCTTTCTGAGAAGGCCCTTTAGCATATATGATTACGATATGGGCATACTAACAATTATGTATAAGGTCGTAGGGAAGGGGACAGAGCTCTTAAGCAAAACAGGCAAGGATACGTTGACTTCTGTGCTTGGCCCTCTGGGTAATGGATTCCATGTTAATCAGAGGGATGCATATTTGACAGTGGCCGGAGGAATCGGCATAGCAGGTATACATTTTCTGGTCAAAAGCCTGAAGGAAAAAGCATCAGTATTTTTTGGATGTTCCTCTCATATTGAGACAGCCCTTCTTGAAGATATAGCGAATTTAAATCCCATGGTCTCGACGCTTGACGGCTCATACGGATATAAAGGCAATGTTGTTGAGATGCTGAAAAATCATCTTGAAACCACCGAAAACATTGACCGGGAGATATTTGTATGTGGTCCTGAAGGGATGCTAAAAAACCTCAAAACATCAATTAACAAGAATAAAATATCCTGCCAGGCGCTTGTGGAAGAAAGGATGGCATGCGGACTTGGTCTCTGTTTCGGCTGTGTGAAAAAAACAATCGACGAAAATGAACCTTATAAGAGGGTATGCAAGGAGGGGCCTGTATTCGATTTATGGGAAATATCACTTTAAAATTATTCGGCAAGACACTGAAAAACCCTGTTATGAATGCCTCGGGTACGCTCGGTTACGGCAAAGAGATAGAACCGCTCTGGGGTGTTGAAACACTTGGGTGCTATGTAACAAAAGGCCTGTCAATGAAGCCGCATCACGGGAATCCTCTTCCGCGGATATGGGAAGAGAGATGCGGCATGATAAACAGCATAGGGCTTCAGAATATCGGCGTCGAGCGTTTCTTTGAAGAATACTTCCCCTTTTTTAAACGTAAGAAAACCCCTATAATCATAAATTTTTTTGGTTTTACCGAAGACGAGTACATCGGCTGTGCGCAAAAGATCAAACCTGACAGGCAGATTATTGCCTTAGAGATGAATCTTTCCTGTCCGAATATCAAGAAAGGCGGGATCAGCTTCGGAAAAGAAGCGGATACGGTATACGAGATTGTAAGGAACGTAAAGGCAGTCACCAAAATACCGCTTTTGGCCAAGCTTACTCCAGAGGTGAAAAATATTGTTGAGATTGCCGTTGCTGCTTATGAGGCTGGCGCAGACGGGCTAACCCTTATTAATACTATTCCGGCAGCCGTTGTAGATGTAAACAAAAGAACAGTCCCGATAAAAGGCGGACTGTCGGGTCCTGTTGTAAGGTCAGTTGCCCTGCGGGCAGTCTATGAGTGCTCAAAGGCAGTTCCCATACCGGTTGTCGGCGTAGGCGGAATTATGGATACACAAGACGCTGTAGCGTTTTTAATGGCAGGTGCACATGCAATCCAGATCGGTACTGCTACATTCATAGACCCTTATAAAATCCCGAAAATTATCGAAGAATTGAGGGAGTACCTGGACGTGCATGGATATGCAGGTATTGAGAACATTATCGGAATCACCCATGACCAATAACAGGCAGAGCCCCGGGACAGATATTGCTGATGCTGTGAAATCCATTGAGGAGGGGCTTGGGGTTCCGAACATCCTTGCAAGAATTCTTGTCTCAAGAGGAATAATAGATGTTGTCGAGGCAGAGGCATTTCTGCATCCGCAACTCGATGACCTTTCCGACCCTTTTTTGCTCCCTGATATGGAAAAAGGTGTTGACAGGGTTATCAGGGCAATAGTGGAAAGGCAAAAGATTTGTATTTACGGTGATTATGACGCAGACGGGATTACATCTGCCGCCCTCATGATAAACTTCTTTAAGCATATAGGGCAATCCCCGGAGGTTTATTTACCCAAAAGACAGGAAGGCTATGGGCTGAATATTGAGGCAATAAACAGGTTTAAGTTACAAAGCCCGGAACTCCTGATTTGTCTTGACTGTGGTTCGTCAAACCGTGATGAGATAGCATTTGCAAAGGAATCAGGCATTGAAACGGTTGTTATTGACCATCATGAACTACCGGATGAAATACCGGAGGCCTGTGCATTGATTAACCCGAAACGTAAGGATTCACGCTTCCCGACAAGAGAACTGGCAGCGTGTGGCGTGACCTTCTTCTTCTTATGGGCTCTCAGAAGAATTATGCATAAGAGGGGTCTGTTGAAGAACAAGATAAATCTCAAACAAGAGCTTGACCTTGTAACAATAGGTACTATTGGTGATATGGTGCCGCTCATAAAAGACAACAGGGTACTTGTCAAATTTGGCATAGAAAGCATGAGGCGGCAGCCCAGGGTATGGTTAAAGACATTTCTTAAAAAAAATCTTATACCACGCGGGGGAAACATTGATGAATTTGCGTTGAATTTTATTATTATACCGAGGATCAATGCAACAGGCAGGATATCCAAACCGGAAATAGCATTGGATTTTTTGGTCTGTAATGAAGAAAATGAATCCGAGGCATTGCTGCTTGATCTCCAAAAAGCAAATAAAGAAAGACAGGATAAAGAAAAATCAATTTTAAGCGAAATCGAAGGAGTTGTAACCAAAGATAATCTCTCAGATAAAAATTCAATAGTTCTGTTTAAGAAGGATTGGCATTTAGGGGTAATTGGTATTGTTGCACAGAGACTTGTTGAGAAATTCGGCAAACCCTCTATAATAATAACGGAAGTAAACGGCATATGGAAGGGCTCGGGGAGAGGCGGCAACGGAATGAACCTGCTTGAGACAATAGCGTCTCTCTCACATTTGCTTTTAAAACATGGCGGGCATAAATACGCCTGCGGTTTATCGCTTTCAGAGGAGAACCTCATCCCCTTCAGGGATGCCTTCGAAGAACGTGTAAAAGTCATGCCGCGTGAGATAAGCAAACAATTTCATGTAGATACACATGCTGAATTTGAGGAAATAACAAACGAATTTATGGAGCTTATTGAGCAATTAGCACCACATGGGATTGGTAATCCAAGACCCGATCTTTTTCTGATGCCTTCGGATGTTTCGGTGATTAATCAACGTCGTGTCAGGATCATCGACAAAAACAAGAAGACATGGGACGGGATAATTCAAAACAAAGGCTGCTCTGTTCCACCGCCTAACACCTCGGCAATCATCGGATATCCTTTTATTAAAAAGGAAAGGGATGAAAAATTCATAAATATTTATATAAAAGAATTTGTATTGAATGAGGATGAGGGAACTTTGTAAAATCAGATTTTGCGAAAAACAGTGAAACCGGATTATCGGTGTATGAATCTAATTAAATCAAATAGTTATATAATGCCGAAGGCGGGACTCGAACCCGCATGAGTCTCCCCGCCACCCCCTCAAGATGGTGTGTCTACCAATTCCACCACTTCGGCACTTATTAACTGTCTCATTTTGTCGGTAGTTTCTCTTCAGCCTTTATAGGGGCTGTTTTCCCCACATACTCTCTGTGACTGTAAAAATATGCAAGCAAAAGGCTTGTGAGCATAAATATTATAACAGTAGCTGTTGTCAGCTTTGTCATAAACCCGCTGGAACCGGAACTGCCGAACAGTGTCTGGCTTGAACCGCCGCCAAAGGCTGCTCCTATCTCAGAACCCCTCCCTGTCTGCAAAAGCACAATAAGGATAAGGGCAATGGTTGCAACCACATGAATAACTGCTATCGCTATCAACATTATCTTTTCTCCGACACTTTTTTTATTATACCAACAAATTCTTCACTTTTCAAGGATGCTCCACCAACAAGCGCCCCGTCTATGTCTTTCATTTCTATTAAATCGCTGATATTTTGCTGTGTTACGCTTCCTCCATATAATATTTTCACATTTTTACACGCATCGCCGTACATGTCTCCAAGGACATTTCGTATAAACCCGTGAACCCCTTCCGCTTCTGCCGGAGTAGCATTTTTCCCGGTGCCTATTGCCCATACAGGCTCATAGGCTATAACAATATTATCCATGCTGTCTATACCGCCAAGTGCTTTTTTAACCTGGATCCCAACAACAAATTCTGTAATTCCCCTTTCTCTTTCAGCATCAGTCTCGCCTACACATATAATCGGTTTAAGACCGACAGCAAGACTTTTCTTTGCCTTTAAATTGACCCATTCATCGGTTTCACCAAAATATTTCCTTCTCTCGGAATGTCCGATGATCACATAGGTGCAGCCGATATCTTTAATCATGGATGCCGACACTTCGCCGGTGTATGCTCCCTTTTCCTCGTAAAACATATTTTGTGCAGCAAGCGTTACATGCGAGCCCTTTATTGTTTCATAAACAGCGTGCAAGGCTGTAAACGGCGGCGACAGTACAACATCGCCTCCTTTAATCCCGGCAGTACCTTGCCTTACTGCTTCCGACAGATTTATAGCCTCGCTGACTGTATTATTCATCTTCCAGTTGCCTGCTACCATCCATCCTCTCATGAGGCGCCGCCGGATTTCTCAAGGGCCTCAATTGCAGGCATGGTTTTCCCTTCAAGAAGCTCAAGAAATGCGCCGCCGCCGGTAGATATGTAAGAGATTTTCATGCTCTCGCCTGCACGATGGACTGCAACATCAGTATCACCGCCGCCTACAATGGTAAGCGCATGGGCATTTGCCACATAAGTTACCATGGCAAAAGTTCCCCTGCTGAAGGGGTCAAGTTCAAACATACCCATAGGACCGTTCCATACTATGGTTTTTGCATCCTGAAGAGCTTCGGAAAAAAGCGATGTTGTGGCAGGTCCTATGTCGAGGCCCATCCAATCTTTTGGTATCTCCTGAACCGTACATATCTTTACCTCTGCATCAACTGTTGCCTTCTCCGCCACAACACAATCAACAGGCAGATAAAACTTGACTTTCCTGCTGTTAGCTTTACTAATAATATCTCTTGCCATATCAAGCATATTTTCTTCACATATGGATTTGCCGATCTCATTTCCAAGAGCCTTTAAAAAAGTAAAAGCCATACCACCGCCGACAATCAGTTTGTCAACTTTCTCCATAAGTTTTTCAAGAACACCAATTTTGTCCGACACTTTTGCGCCTCCGATGATTGCCACTAAAGGTCTTATCGGATCACCCATTGCCTTATTGAAATAATCCAGTTCATTTCGCATGAGAAAACCGGCAGCGCATACTTTAACAAATTCAGTGATTGCAGCATTTGATGCTGCTTTCCTGTGAGATACCGCAAAAGCATCGTCAACATATACATCACACAATCTGGCAAGTTGAGATGCAAACTCGCTGTCATTTTTTTCTTCGCCTATATAAAACCTAAGATTTTCGAGTAGAACTACATTCCCATCCTTCATGTCCGATATCGCCTTTTCAACATCATCGCCTACACAATCATCAAGGAATGTAACGTCTTTTTGAAGCAGTCTTGAAAGTCTTTTTGCAACAGGCTTCAAGGAAAATTCTTCAGTTTTCTTCCCTTTTGGTCTGCCCATATGGGACGCGATAATTACCTTCGCGTGTTCATCGAGAGCATAATTTATCGTCGGGAGATGTGCGCGTATCCGTGCGTCATCGGTAATATTCCCATATTCATCCATTGGTACGTTGAAGTCAACACGGAGAAAAACCCTTTTACCTTTTATATCGACCTGATCTATGTATTTCATATGTCACCCATCCTTTTTTAAGGTGGAAAGAAAAGCGCCTGATTTTGCTATTTCACAATAAAAGACAGCAGCTCAAGCATCCTGTTTGAAAAACCCCATTCGTTATCATACCATGACAACACTTTTATCATCTTACCGCCGATAACGTTTGTATTTTCCATATCAATTATGGAAGAGTGCGGGTTTCCATTGAAATCTCTTGAAACAAGAGGCTCTTCAGAGCAGAAAAGTATCCCTTTCATAGGGCCGTCTGCATATTCTCTAAACTTATTATTCAGTTCTTCCTTTGTTGTGCTCTTCGATAATAAAGCCACGAAATCAACGATAGAAACGTTTGGTGTCGGAACCCTGATTGCCAGACCGTCAAGTTTTCCTTTTAATTCAGGTATAACTTCTGATATTGCCTTTGCAGCACCGGTTGTTGTCGGTATCATAGACAGCGACGCCGCACGCGCCCTGCGCAAATCCTTATGAGGCTCGTCAAGTACAACCTGATCGTTTGTAAAAGAATGAATGGTAGTCATAAGCCCCTGCTCAATACCGTACTCTTTCTGCAGTATCTTTGTAATAGGTGCAAGACAATTTGTAGTACACGAACCCATGGATATTACATGATGTTTTGATTTATCATATACTTCCTGGTTTACTCCCAGAACAAACGTCACATCCGGGTTTTTCGCAGGCGCCGATATTACAACCTTTTGCGCGCCGGCCTTTATATGCTTCTCCGCCCCTTCCCTGTCAGTAAATTTTCCCGTGCTCTCAAGAACCACATTAACACCAAGTTCTTTCCATGGCAGTGTTTCCGGATCCCGTATGGCATATGTCTTTATTTCCTTTCCATTTACCATAATTGCATTGTCTTTTGCTTTTACCTCAGCATCCATAGTGCCGTGTATAGAATCATATTTTAGGAGGTGTGCAAGGGTTTTTGCATCCGTAATATCGTTTATTGCTACAAACTCAACGTCTTTATTTTTATAGCCTGCCCTGAAAACGAGTCTTCCAATTCTTCCAAAACCATTTATCGCTATCTTTACAGACATAAAAACCTCCTCTTGTTGGTTTAGATCGCATTAAATAGTAATCATAAGGGGATAACCTTGTCAATGAATTTTTAGTTGTCTGAAAAGCCGACAAAATCAAACACCGGAGCTCAAATATGTATATATTCTTCATTATTAATCCATAACTCCTTATGATGTTCTCATCTTAAAGAAAGTTGCAAAGGAACTAAAGCTTTCATGCGCGGCCATAATCTTTCCAGTAAAAGCAATTTTTACTTTGTTCACCCGGATCGGTATGGTAGAATTTTTCCGTATTTTTGTTTCTCCTTTTGCATCAGATTGATTGTTTGGAAACCATTGATGTAACTGTAAAAATAGGTTTTCTGTTAAGAGACGATCAGAGATAAATACATTTTTTGGAATAATTATGACAGCCAAAAAAGAGGTGAATTGATGAATTCAAAAAACTCCATGCATTTAAAGGGACATACGGCGTTAATTACCGGGGCAGGTCAGGGGATCGGCGAGGCCTGCGCTGAGGTATTTGCAGAAAGGGGTGCTGACCTTATCCTACTCGACAAAAACAGGAAAACCCTTCCTCGCGTAGCCGACAGGATAGCATCAAAAGGGGGAAAGGTGATTGCGCATATCATAGACCTTACCCGTACAACTTCGCTTCAAAAATTAATAGAAGAAATGAAAGCAGAAAGAACGATAGATATACTTGTAAACAATGCCGGTTTTGACAGGCCCGGTGTAACGGCAAAAACAGACAAAACAGACCTTAATGCTGTTCTGGGGATACATATCAGCGTACCCTTTCTCCTGACGAAATGGCTCCTTCCGGAAATGCGCGCCCGCCGATGGGGACGCATAGTCAATATAAGTTCTGTTTATGGTCTCTCCGGGGCAAAGGGAGAAGCAGCTTATTGTACTGCAAAGGCAGGTATTATCGGACTGACAAAGACTACGGCGAGAGAGGCAGGGGCAGACAATGTAACAATAAATGCGATTGTGCCGGGGCTTATCCGTACCCCCCCGATGATAAAATTACCGGACAAGTATAAACAGCCCATAATTGATCAGACCCTGCTGGGACGCATGGGCGAGCCTGTAGAGGTGGCCAGGGTGATTGCCTTCCTTGCATCTGATGAGTCATCATACATAACAGGAACAACCATTACGGTTTCAGGGGGATGGGGGATATAAAAACAGGGAACATCCCTTTTTAAGAATCTCTTGCAGTCCGCTCAATGCGAATACCCGTTCTATGAAACTTTCCCGGAGGACCTGATCTTTAAGGCCTTCATCATCAACGACAGGGATAAGGGGGAACCTTTTCATAAAAGCGGCAGCGAAAATGCCGACACCCTTTTGCGCCAATATCCCATTTTCAGTATAAACCATGACGTCCTGCATACCGGAACTGGGAGACCTGCTCTTAAAGATAAAACCGCAGATTCCTTCCCGTGCAAGCTTATTCAGCCTTTCTTCGGCCCACTTTTTCATCCCGTCCGTATGGTCGATGCCTGTATTAATTGTTACAAGACAAGGGGATGCAGGATTACCCACAAGCTGCATTGCCTCCCTCGGAACGGGAAGACCGTATTCAACCTCCGGGCATACGGGAATCCAGTGAAAAAACCGGCCCAGGGTATCTGTAATATAGTGATCGTGTTTATGCCCACCGTCATAGCGGACATTTTCCCCAAGGAGGCATGCGCTGACACCGATCTTAATGTCGGGATTATTCATGTTCATTATAATTATTGTGCCTGACTTTCTGATAATCCAGGCTGCTTTTCGGAACAGGTTTTTTTGTTTCATCCGGCCAGCCAATGCCGATTATCGATTCCACATTGATATGTTCGGGTATCCCCAATATTTCCTGTATATATGCTTCAGAGGTCTTCGCGTCGTTGTATTCCCGTTTTCTTATCTGTATCCAGCAACTTCCCAGCCCCAATGACTCTGCTGTCAGTTGAAGCAGTATTGATGCGATAGAACAATCCTCAACCCAAACATCGGATTTTGAGCTGTCTGCGCACACCACGATCCCCAAGGTTGCCTTTTCCAGGAATTGTGAGCCATGTGCCTTTGCCTTTGACAGCTTTGACAATAGCTCAGGCTTATCTACAATAATGAATTCCCAGGGCCTGTTGTTCAGCGAGGAGGGAGACCTGAGCAATGCTTCTATAAGTACATCAAGGGATGCTTTATCAATGCCTTTATTCGTGTATTTGCGGATACTCCGACGCTTGCGTAATAGTTCGATCATATAGCAGCCTCCTGTCTATTTTCCGGATAAATTATACTAAATTAAATCCTGATTTTATATAACGTAAAATGTAAAATATAAAACATACTGGTTTATGTATTATAGATTTCCAAGAGTTGTTGACAGAAACTTCACACTATGCTGTTTTTGCCTAATACACTGACAACTTTCTGCAAAAGAGTTTTTCGACCTATGACTGATATACGACATTACGATTGGTACTTAATACCAAGTTGCCTTCATTTGCATACCTTTGTTGTCTCCTCGTCACACTCCTCGACGTTATATATTACCATGACCCCAGATTCTACCCCAAAGAATAACAGAGAAAAAAGTTTTTTATCAGACTACCAAAAAAACCTCCTGTCCCCAAGGTCTTACCAACCGATTTAAAGAACCTTCTTATTTTGCCTTTCTGCACTCCATAAAAAACATTATTAAAAAGGTTTCCATACTTGCTTGCACTGTGCAAGCAAAATACATCTAATTGTTCAAACCAAAGCCTGTATTGGCTTTACAGAGATTTAGCTCTTTGCTCTCAATGTGAGAGCAAACACTACAGACACAGTGTCTGTAATCGCACAAAATGATATGAAATCGATACTTTATTATCATCCGGTTCCAACGCCAGCGTTAGCCAGAGGCAGGTTTTATTGCCGATTGTCTGCAACCGATGGTTGGGCGGGTTCTCTTTTGTAAGTTTTTTGTATCAATAAAACCTCTGTTTCCAAAAGTTATTTAGTTTTTAAAGGATGTCCCCTTATCCCTGGGTTACGGGTTGCTCCTTACAAGCTGCTGCGCCTCCGTACAGGCTGTACCCGGGTTTCTTTCAATCAACTTCGATACTATAGAAACATTCTTCTCTCTTGTTTTTTCATTCTCCCTCAGAGCATTGATCCAATTGGCCTCAAGTTCCCGTATGCTGATCCCGAACACGTCCTGCCATGGCCTATCCTTCTCCTGGGAGAGTCGTTGTAGCTGCTTTATCTTGTTGATTCCATAGATTTTATACAAATAATTTCCAAAAGACCCCGTTTCAGCATATGCCTTGTGTTGTTTGGCTTTATCAAGAATCGAAAGTTTGCCGCCCCCGGCGTCTTTCATGCCCCATGACTCATGATCAGGTCCCAATTCATTTAGGGGGATGTATGATTTCGTTTCCAGAAGAGCCAACACCCATTCGTCACTGCCGAATCCACACATAGGAAAGGTTAACGGATTCCCGACTTTCGCTTCTGTAAGAATACCCATCATGTTGCGAATCAATTTATCCTTTTGTGGAAATACCGCGCTTGTAAGCTTGTGCGCCATCATTTGCGGCGATCCTTCAGAACTGAAGACCCGAACGATGCGTATACGTTCACCATCCTTGTTTTCCCAGTAAAAGACACTCGAATAGACATCCCTGCGTGGTACATCGAAAATGACCTGTATCTTCCCGAATCGGTCTATTCCGGAATCGGCAGACCAGAATGCAAGAATGCGCTCCAACATTGCTTGCGCTTGATCGGCCAGGCTTTTCAGTTGATCATTCGACAATTTGCCGGTGGCATCACTAATAATGAGGTGCTTGGTTTCTATGATTGGGCTTGATGCCTGTGATAATCCAGCCACCAATATACCGGCCAAAAAGATTGATAATACAATAACTCTTTTGATCATCGGCTTCTTTCCTCCTTCTTTTGTTATCGCGCTGCCGGGCCTTGACGCCTAACGCCAGGATCAACCAGAGGCCGGCTTTATGGCCGATTGGCTCCGGTGAATCGTTGGAACTATTTTTTGCCTTTATCGGCTTTTCCATGTTTTTGTTTATTATAGCTTCTATCCTGTCTTTTGTCTTTATTCTTTTCTAAAATCTTATGGAGAAGAGAAGCCAGCTATTTTAAAACCTTCTTTTTCAGCCTTTATGTACTTCATATAATACATTTATCAAGACATTTATACGTTTTCTAACACAGTGTTAGAAAAATATACTTAATTGCCCAAACCTAAGCCTGTATTGGCTTAGCTAAGATTTTAAATTCAGTAGCAACATTTGCTACCAATGTTGTAGACACATTGTCTACAAAGTCTCATTATTGAAGATTTATGACTGTTTATCATTTTTTTAGGTTCCAACACGCGGGTCAGCGAGACGCGCTTCGTGCAGGTTCGCTGCAAGCCGTTGTTAGCGGTTAATTTGTTTTTAATTTTACCCTTATATAACGTTTTCCGTTGAATTTCCAGAGACTTTCCTGTGACCAACCGGCAGTGGAAGCTTCAAAGGCAATATCCGGCATTTTCTTGATTTTCGATCTTTTTATTTTCATACAGTATCCTCCGTCAGAAAGAACAACGGAATAAGAATCTCTTTTTGGCTGAAGCACCCATATGGTACAAAGCGCATTGCCACAACCGCATCCGTCGGCAGTAGTAACAAACAGGTCTTTGGACTTACCGTCGCCGTCAAGATTAATTGGCTTGCCCAAGAATCTGCATGTCTTCCAGTCAGGATTTCTTTCACTCGACAGGATGGCTCGCACAGCATTCTCTGGTACCGGCTTCAAATCCTGGTCTTCAATGCAGAATTCCTCGGCATTGCATACGTTCAGAAAAACAAATGTCAGAAATAGTACAATAATAATCGACTTCATCATTTCCTTTCCGCTATGTTCGGCTGAGACGGCATTTTGCTTTTGTCCCAGCCGAACATAAGCGTCAGCGAGACGCATTTTTTGCGGATTCGCTGCACGCGCTTGTTAGATTCCTCTTACGGTCCCAGCTTTTTCTGGTGGTGGTGCAACATATTCATGTTTGGGTAATTTCTTTAAATCTTCAGGTTTCAAATTGTTTACTTCATTTTGTAATTCAGATTGTACTTCATTACATAATTCCGTAATTTTATCTCTTAATACAACCGTTAGGTTACAAAAATTAGCTATACCGTCTAATTTTGGATGAACATAATGAGCATCAAAAAATCCTACGCCCCAAGATTTTGGTAAATCTTCATCTGTTGTTATGATGATTGTTTTACATTCCTCGAATGGGTTTACACTATGCGCGATCAGTTTATCCCTCATGCCTTTTATCCATTGATGCACACCTATAGCATCACCAGGTAATCCCTCGAATATGCCTTCATCAAGCCCAAATCGCTTCCCAGACGCATAACATCGGCAGTATCGAATCACGCTTGCACTCCAAATGCTTTCAATTAATGTTGTGTTTGCATCTTCATTTGATTTTTCTAATTCTGGTTTTAATAAATTTAGCATTTCAATTGATTTATTGAGATCCCTTCGAATAGATTGAAGATCTGCAAACTTTTTTGAAAGAGGAGACTCATATTTTTTTGATATTAAAACTTGCTCCATTTGTATTCCCTTACGAATCTAACGAAAAAATCACCCGGGGCGTAGCGATCGGGTGTAATGATTTTGTTAGCTTTCTTCTTTTATTTCTTCAAAATCTTTTCTTATCGATTCTTTTAGGTTAGCTCTTACATTGTTGTTGATCCAATGATCTATTGATTCCTTAAATGTTAGCATTTGAGAATTATAATCGCTAATTTCTCTATGGAAGACTGTGGCTATTTTTCTTTTAAGTAATTTCTGGAACTCATTAACGTATTCACCTTTTGCTTCATGTCCCGTAAGGGGGTCAATTAGTTTTGGTATGAATATAATATTCCATGGTGCAGTAAAACAGAACACGTTTTTTGTTCTTCCGAACACATGAGAGACTTGATAATTTTGTATTGTTTTATTTTTTTTATGACCAGTCAATTCCTGAATCACTATTGTGGGCTTTTGATTATTTGTCGGATCAAATTTTATATTGATGCCAAATATGGCTTTATAAAGAGATGTTAAAATTTCATTCCCCGCGCCATTTCTTCCGGATGATCGAATATATAATTCAGTGTCTTTTTGAGAAATCCTCCTGACAAGATTAGCCCATTCATTTGAGTCTTTTTCTTGATCAGCATTGATAATATTCTTCAACCCGTTAGCGGTCCTATCTCATGTGAAAAGAACCTACTCCAGGCACTAAAAAGCTTCGACATGAAGGTACAAACTACTAAGCTACATACATTATTATCATCAATATTAACGTTAATGATTTCACAATTCTGTTCTTTACTTAGTCCAAGGCCAGTTTCTTCATTGATGCGATTCAGATACAGCTCCCACCGATTGTCACCAACAGGCACCGGAAAGAGCACGAAAGCTACAACACCGTTTTCGGAGTTCAGTTTTTTTGCATCAGCGATAATTGATTGCACATTTTTTGTGATGGGACGAGTATTTTCTTTCACTCCCTTGACCTTCCAATTTGTATTCGGGGTTTTTAGCTCTAAGGTGTACGCTTCTCCGTTATTAAGGAACGCTATATCTGCTCTATCTCGTCCGTATGGGACTTTAGATTCTACCTCTACGTTTTTAGCGCCTATTTCTTCCAAATAATGGGCAAGCTCGAATTTTAGCCAACCTTCAAATTTGGCTCTCTGTCTTATGGGAATTCGCAGGAGCGACATATTGTTTCCTAAAATTGTTACAATTCCTTTGCGAACAATATCATCCATATTCATCTATTGCTAACAAAAAATATACCAATATACTTTTTCCTTAAAACTCATATCATACTAAAGACAAAAAACCCTCAAAATGTTGCTTTTTTGAAGATAAATCGACCTGATTAATGGTGTTTGTTGATATTACCTGGTATTTGCCAGGTTGGGATAATATCGGTATCTCTACAAATGACCAAAGCAATTCAGGATATACCGTTTGAATTTTATTGATTTGCTGTCTCATGTAAACCCTTTAACTGAAATGATGATGTGTTTACATGGTGTTGGTCCTCCATCCCAGCCTTATGATATTATTACCACAATCTAATTGCTTTTCAAGGGGGAACATAGGAGATGTTCTTAAATAAGTAAATGACTATTCTCCGCCAGGAAGAAATTCTATTAAACCGATTGATCCCTGCTGTCGTACCCGCCCTTTTTTCTTTCATTCTCCTGCTATTTCAGCATGTTGTCAAGGAATATTTTATGCCATAAATGTACTATTACACAAAAGACAGAACAACCTATTCTCTCGCAGAGTTCACAGGGTACGCAGAGAAAGAGGATATACTTGTAAATTTTACCCGCAGGGTGTGCGGGTTGCCGGAATGAATCATTCTCTCTATTCCGGCAAAAGTTATCTCAACTCCGCGATCTCTGCGTACTCGAACGACCGTAAGGGAGTGGGCGTGAGGGAAAAGAATCAAAAGCATTGTCTCTCGCAGAGTTCACAGAGTACGCAGAGAAAGACGAGATATGCTTGTGGCCATAATTGCGAGAAAGCTCAATTCTGTCCACATTCCATGCCCTTGTCAGGGCAGAAATAAACCCGTATTTTCCATTAGGATAAATATCGGTGTCTGGTTATCCTTGGCATTGGGGAATTAATAATCAATTAAACCGCCCGAATTACTGCACGGTAGTGAGCGTGAGGGAAAAGAATCAAAGGCATTGTCTCTCGCAGAGTTCACAGAGTACGCAGAGAAAGGCAGGTATATCTGTGAGCAGCATCGAGGACTACCTGATCCTGCTCACACACTACGCCCCTTCGGGGCAGGGGCATAGATAAACAATAATCACGCACCGACAGGTGCCGTGAGTTTACCCTGATATGGGCATTCTCTCAAATCAGGGTAAAAAACTATTTTAACTCTGTGATCTCTGCGTACTCGAACGACCGCAAGGGAGTGGGCGAGAGGAATAAGAATTAAGGGAATGCTCACTTACTCACAGGCAAAAGGCCGATCTGACGAGATATGAGATGAGACTCAAAAACCTGCCGGAGGAAATTGCTCTCACAGTGAAAGCAATTGTGGAAATCCGTGAAACAGTTGCACGGATTTAGGAAATCTCCGTAAAAGCAATGCAGACGCTGCTTCGTACGATTCAGCCAAAAAATAACTGAGTCGATGAATCCGGTTTTCACTGAGAATACAAAAGGGGTTAGTTACTCGAAAAGGGCCTTTGCAAAGTCCCTTGCATTAAAAGGAATGAGGTCGTCAAACTTTTCGCCAACGCCGACAAATCTTATCGGTATCTTTAACGTATGGGCAATAGGCAGGATAAAACCCCCTTTTGCAGTACCATCAAGCTTTGTTATTACTATGCCTGTTACATTGAGCGCTTCGTTGAACGCTTTCGCCTGGGCTATAGCATTCTGTCCATTCGTAGCATCAACGACAAGCAATATCTCGTGAGGCGCTCCATCAATTTCTTTACTGACTATCCTTTTGATCTTTTTCATCTCCTCCATAAGGTTTACCTTTGTATGGAGTCTGCCTGCCGTATCAAGCATCAATACATCAATGCCCCTTGCTGTTGCTGCTTTTGTAGCATCATAAGCTACTGCGGCAGGATCGGAGCCTTCTTTGTGTTTAACAACCTCAACGCCGAGTCTTTCTGCCCATACCTCAAGTTGTTCTACTGCTGCCGCCCTGAAAGTATCACAGGCACCGAAGAGGACTTTCTTTCCGGATTCACCATATAACTTTGCAATCTTTGCTATTGTGGTTGTTTTACCGACACCGTTTACACCAATGGCGAGTATTATAAAAGGCCTGTGGGCATCGATGAAAACAGACGCTTCGACAGGCTTAAGAAGCGCTTCAGTCTCTTCTATCATACACTGTTTAATATCATCGGATGTTTTTATTTGTCCCCTTTTCCACCGCTCTTTCAGTGCATTTACGAGAAATACCGTTGTTTCAACGCCTACATCCGAAAGGAGCAGCGCCTCTTCAAATTCATCGAATGAATCTTCATCTATGGGCTTTCCCTTTACAGCCCATTCAATCTTTGTGAGTAACTGATCCCTCGTTTTTGTTAAACCGTTCTTTATCTTGTCAAAAAAACCCATTTTTTATCCCGTGATTTAGATAATGATATTAATATGAAGCTGTGCCGGAATTTCTATCGTAGAACCCTGTTTTAGTGGTTAAAAATTGATCAATATCGTCTTCATACCATTGCTGGTGGTTTTATGTTACATTTAAGCCCGAAACATCTAAACTTTATCATGGATTTGTTCCTCAAGCTTCCGGCTCGTACGGTTTTCCGCATAGTTTACAAAACCCGTTTTTAATAATGCCGATACACGCACCGTCGCTGCATAGTATTCTGTGTTCAAGATCAATGTCCGATTCCTCTACTTCTACGTCTTCTTCTGCTTTTTCGAATTTACTTCCGCAGACATAACAGTATGAACCAAGCTTTGAAATCTCTTTATTGCAGTTCTTACATAATATAGTCTCAATCTCGCCCGCACATTTTTCGCATATCATATTTCACCTTGCTTTAACAATTTTTGTCACCTTGCCGTTTTCAAATTCAACATAAATCGTATCTTTGTTGTCCGGCATAATCTTCCACTTTGGTTTGTATGTCCATATGATATTATTTTCAAGCGTTTTGCTTACCACATCGGGCTCACCGAGTTTTTTCCTTACTTCATCCTCGCTCATCGAGATCACAGCGTTTTCCATAGTAGGAGTTGTCTTTTTGGCTGCTTTGGATGAACTGCAAGAAAACAAAACCGGTATGCAAAGCAAAACTATGCATATGCTTAAACAAACAGGGTTTTTGCAGGTTTTCCACAATTTTTGTGGAAATGTTGTGAATAAATCATAGAATAGCGTTCTTAACATACTGATATTAAAGGCAGTTAAACTAATTTGCCTACGAACTGAGCAAATTAAAAACCTAATATATTCAGCTATTATCCCAAAAAATGTATACTTCAATATGAGCTTTTTCATAAAAATAGGTTATCACGGATTATTAAAATTATCAATGGGTTATATACCTATATTTTTTTGACGCCTTCTTAAGCCTTTCCATCATAGCTTTCCCGAGACCTGTTTCCGGTATGCTTTCAGCGTAAATAATATTAACATCATCCCGATCCAATTCGATAAGGTAAGAAAAAAAATTTGCAGCAGCTTCTCTCATATCTCCTGTGCTTGACAGAACCTTAACATATTTTGAGATTGGTGTTTCATGCGGTTTCCTGAAGGCGAGAAAAGATGACTGCATATCATGTATCTCGTCAATTGTATGAATAATTTTCAAGGGTTTTATTGGTGCATAGTGATAGGGCAGTTGCCCTGGCGCTTCACAGGCGTTATTTTTCTCCTTTTCATAAACAGACCCTACTGTTGCGGAAAGTTCTTCGAAACTGATTGCGCCATGTCTGTGCAGATATGTTTTGCCTTCGTTGAAGGACACTATTGTTGACTCTATTCCGTAGTTGCTGTTTCCTCCATCCAGTATCAGCGGCACCACCTCTCCAAGCATCTTTGCAACATGTTGCGCATTGGTGGGGCTTATGTAACCGAAAGGGTTGGCGCTTGGCGCGGCTATGGGATTATTGAAGCTCCTTATAAGTTGTAACGCTACCGGATGAGAGGGCATGCGTATGGCCACTGTGGAGAGGCCGGCAGTAACGATATCGGGTATGGTATCCTGTTTTTTAAGTATCAGGGTAAGGGGGCCGGGCCAGAATCTATCGATCAGCTTTTCGGCTTCAGGGGGTATATAATCCGCAATGGTTGATATCCATTCCCTATCTCCTATGTGGACAATGAGCGGGTCAAATTTCGGCCTCTTTTTGATCTCAAATATTTTTGCGACAGCATAAGGGTTCAGGGCGTCAGCGCCAAGGCCATATACGGTCTCTGTGGGAAAGGCAACAACGTCACCTTTTTTCAATATTGTAACTGCTTTGTCTATCGATGAATGTTCAAAACCGTTCAAAAATTCCATACAGGGTAATATTATGTCTTCGGAGGAGGGGCTTTAGTATCCTTTTCATCTTTTGGGGTGATATCTGTTTCATCCGGCTCGTTGATTGATTTTTTAAAGCTCTTTATACTCTTGCCGATAGCACCCCCGATCTCCGGCAGTTTACCAGCTCCGAAAATGACCAGGGCTATCACCATTATTACAATGAGTTCCGGCATTCCAAGGCCAAACATATACTTCCTCCTTGCACATATGCTTACGGGCATGTGCATGCCCCAGTAACTTACTTGCGTCACCCGTGAGAATCTATTTAGCTTGCACAGCAAGCAAGAGGGGGTGGCTCCGACGGCTTTGCCGGTGGAGGGGACGACCCCCTTACGGGGACAGGCGCAAACCCCGGTAATAGAAGTATCACTTTTACAATATATTAGTCAACAACATAACCTGTTGCCCCTACCTGACTACAAAACCCACTGAATCGAGGACATAGTTTTGTTTATCGACGATTGATAATTCATACCTGCCGCGTGCAGGCTTCCATAAAAAGAGCGGACTGAATACACCGGTCTTTTTGTCGTTCAATACCCACTCATACTGCCGGGTTGACGGTTGGAATCTGAAAGGGACACGTTGAAGCTCGTCCGGGATCTCAGGATCGATGCTGATAAGCGTTTCATCTGCCGGGTAGACGATGTGCGGCTTCAACTGGGATGCATGTAGGTAAACCTCATTGTGTGAATCAATTATCCTTAAAGTTTGTTGGTTTGTACCACTTCTTTTAACGCCTTTTGTCTTCTTTCCATAACATAATCCATAGGCAGCACAAGATCCTCTGCCTTGAAAAAATCTCCAGTTGCCCAGCATCCGTATCGCCGGAGGGTAACTATTGTTCTTCATGACCTCCCCTACGGCTGCTACCTGTACAATCTGGTGGGTTTCGGGATGCATATATGAGGTAAATCCATCGGGATCTACGGGAAACTTGATCTTCATCGCTTACATTGCCTTGATCAGCGCCTTGGTGTCATGGGGATTACCCGCTTCTTCGATAGCTTTCGCCAAAAGGTGGACCGCAGAGTAAAAGTCTTCGAAAACAACTGAAGGATATTCTCCGGTTGAATGTCTTATTTTCTCGACAAAATTACGTTTTGTTTCAGTGTCGGGCCAGTTGAGGAAATTGGAACCAGAAAAGTACATGCCGAGGGGCACCTCATCTTTTGAATCACTAAAATTTTCATAATGGCCCCCTGCAATAAATTTGCAGGCAATGGTGCGTGAAAAAAGCTTTCTTAAATTGCCCTGTCTGATGAACTCTCTGAAGTCGCCGGCATAGAGCCCGATCACAAGGACGTCAGGATTGTCTCTGAGAATAGAAGAAATAAAGGGACTGTAGTCCCTGGTATTCAATTTTGGCCAGTATGCAGTGACGAACCTGTAATCGACTCGAAAACGTTTGAGATTGTGTTGAAACTCAATGAGATTTTCCTGTCCATATCGGTTGTCCGGCCCGATATGGACCATTGACCGCCAGGGTTTGGTTTTTTTAATTCCCTGAGAAAGAGAGTGCCTGCCGCCATAGCTTGAAAGGAGTTTTTGCGGACGTTGAAATAAAAGGGCTGGAAAAATTCAATAGTCAGTGTTGATGAAGAATGGGCCGATCCGATAAATATCTTCTTGTATTTGTGGGATACTTCGGTAACCTTTATGGCCACTTCCGAACTGAGGACGCCTATAAGAAAATCCGCCTTATCTTCGGTAATGAGCTTCTCTGCAAGGCGGCCAGCATAAGCCGGCTTCGATTTGTCGTCAGCAAAAACAGCTTCAAATCGGTATCCGGCTGCACCTCCTTTGGCGTTAATATCATATATAACCCCCTATAAGGATCATACGTACCCTTCCTTATCATTCTGATTCAATTCCGGCTATTTTGCAACCTAAATAATGTATGAAATATCATTATTCTTTGCAGGCTGTTTTGTTGTAAATCGGTTGAGGTTTTTCCTCATGCTTGTAATTGAAAACCATTCACGGTTTTATTGGTGATACTGTTCAATTTTTATTGAAAACAGGGAAAACGTGAGGATAGGCCGGTTGATATAAAAAATTTGACAAATATCTGCATTGGTGTTTCATTTGATTATAAAACAAATTCTTATTGTGTTAAGAAGATATTAAAAGATGCTGTTATAAAAGATGCTGTTATAAAAGATGCTGTTATAAAAGATGCTGTTATAAATGGTATTCAAATTCGGTTTTAGAACAACAAGAATAAAACGGACATGCGGGATCAGGAAGATTTCCGGGTCTGTAAGAGGAGGCTTTTGATGAAAAAACTTGTCCTTGTACGACATGGAGAAAGTGTCTGGAACATGGAGAACCGTTTCACCGGTTGGACCGATGTGCCGCTCTCAGAAAAAGGTACAGAGGAAGCAATTCAGGCCGGACGTATACTTAAAAAAGAGGGGTATGTTTTTGATGTGGCATTTACATCAGTGCTGAAGCGGGCGATAAAAACCCTCTGGATCGTACTTGAAGAAATGGATCTTATGTGGATTCCCATTTATAATAGCTGGCGGATCAATGAGCGTCATTACGGGGCGCTGCAAGGTCTTAATAAAGCCGAAATGGTCGAACAGCACGGGATGGAGCAGGTCCTTCTCTGGCGCCGCAGTTACGATATCCGCCCTCCGGCGCTCACACCGGATGATCCGCGCTACAATGGCAAGAATCCCATGTATACCGGTTTAAAACCCGAGGAGATACCTTTCACAGAATGTTTGAAGGATGCTGTTGAACGTTTTATTCCTTTTTGGGAGGGCACTGTAGCACCGGCTGTCTCAGGGGGCAGACATGTGGTTATCTGTGCCCACGGGAACAGTCTCCGTGCCCTTGTAAAGTATCTGGATGATGTACCGGATGATGAGATTACTTCCCTCAATATCCCTACAGGAATACCCCTTGTATACGAGCTTACAGATGACCTTACGCCGATCAGGAGCTATTACCTGGGAGACCAGGAGGCGGTAAAACATGCGATGCAATCTGTAGAAGACCAATTAAAGAAATAAAAGAGTAAAATAAAGTTGATTTTGCAATTTCCCTGTGCGATATTATTAAGCGAAGTTTCGGAAGCACCTGTTGTTTTGGCCGCAAATTGCCTTTGATTTTTTGTAGTCACCCACAACACAGTTCCGTATTCTTCAATATTATTCAAGGAGGGTTTAATCCTATGGTAAAAGGGACTGTTAAGTGGTTCAACGAGTCAAAAGGTTTTGGTTTTATAACTGGTGAAGATGGAAATGATGTTTTCGTACATTATTCAGCCATCCAGGACAGTGGTTTCAAATCACTTTCTGAAGGTCAGGAAGTGACATTTGAAGTTGTCAGCGGTCCGAAGGGGCCAGCAGCGGCAAACGTAGTAAAACTCTAAGCCAGCCAAGCAGGCCCGGATTCCTCCGGGTCTGCTCAATAATATACCCTGCAAAGTTTGAATAAGGTTTTTGTCTTTGTGTAATATAATACTACCTTGTCTACCCCCCTGACAGAAAAACAAGGACAGACATAGAATCACCATCTTTTGTCCCATAGGCCAGTTCGTTCATGCCTATACCCTGCCCATTCACAAGTATTTCTATATAACCCTTTAGCTTGCCGTTCTTATCAAACATCTTCTTTTCCATGGCAGGATGAACTTTTAATATTGATTTTATACATTCGCCGACGGTTTTTCCCTCAACATCCATCTGGACTTCAACGCCGTCTTTCAGTACGGGGTGGAGCGTTGCCTTAATACTCATCTTTCACCTCCGCTGCACACAGGGCAGTCTTTTTTCTTATTTATATTTATTATCATAAATTCCATTGTTTCTCCGTTCACATACAGCATCCTGCCGGCCAGAAGCTCGCCGAGACCTGTAAGGAGCTTTATTGCCTCCATTGTCTGCAAGGATGCAATCAGGGCGGGGGTTGCCCCGAATACGGGAAATGGTTTTTTTCCCTCTATGCCCCGTGGATAGAGACATTCAAGACACGGTGTCTTACCGGGTATAATGGTAGTCAATTGACCTTCCAAACCGCGGATCCCTCCGAAGATGTAGGGGATACCCTTTTTGAAGCAGTATTCGTTGAGAATAAACCTTGTCTCCATGTTATCCATACAGTCCATGACAAGGTCTACCCCGTTCAGGAGTTGCCCGGCATTTTCGCTTGTTATCCTGACATGCAGAGGTATAATTTCCATTTTTGAATTCATTTGTTTCAGCTTATTTGCAGCCGAGATGACCTTTTGCTCATTAACGTCTCTCTCCCAGTGAAGGGACTGACGGTTAAGGTTTGAGAATTCCACAACATCACAATCAATGATGGTGAGTTTGCCGATGCCGGCATAGGCAAGGTTTGTTGCATTGGGAGAGCCCAGTCCTCCAACGCCTGCAATCAATATATGGGATTTTTTCAGCTTAATCTGACCTTCTTCACCAAAGTCGGGGTAGATCATTTGCCTGGTGTATCTTGCATGCTCTTCTTCGCTCAATGAAATAGGTTCTGTATTCATTTATTTTATTCCAACCTCCTTTTCATATCTGCAAAATCAGATAAAGTAATTCTTTCTCAAATCCTTAGGCCTGATTGATATTGGATAATCTCCGTGTTTTTTAAATATGAAGGGGAAACACGCGAGTTCCACTGTTCTGTGTTCAGTAAAAATCAATTATTGATTTAATTCACACTTTATTTTTGTCAAAACATTAATGTTTTTTGAGTCCTTTATTTTGACAATAATTTATACCATAATTAACCTAATCTGCTAAATAATTTTTCAATAAATTGTTTACCAGGATGCTGATTTGACTGTTTTTCTATAATACAAGAATACTGGTTATTATAGAATAAAGCTCAAAAAAACCCACGATCATATTTGATGAAATAATCTTCTGAAATATTAAATCTGCAAATTATATTTAATACTTGCAAAGTATTATTTTCAGATGAACAGATAAAGTAACCGATTTTAAAAAACAAAGCTTTAATGGTTCTGTTTTTTTACTTTGAAACCTGATTTTGTCCTATTTTTTGATTGCCCAGCGGGTACATACCCCGTAGCTTGCCGCGGGGTAATTCATTTCTCTTTTTTGTAAAACCAAACTAATTCAATGTGGAAAAGATCCGGCATCGTTTAGTCGGGATCTGAATTTCCTGCTTAAACCAACAATACCAAGAAAACCAAGTATTGCAAACAGTATAGATGATTGCTCGGGCACACTGAGATTTTGGTTGTATGTATATGTAACCTGGCCGGTTAAGCTCCCGGTCGTGGTTTGAGATGTATCAACGTTCCCTCCTGAAAATGAAGTCCATGACATAGTTAGGCTGGAAGCGGGGAGATCAATATTCCCAGTACCTGAAAATTCAGCCAGCATTGCAGGGTTGTTAGAATTCATAAATATGTTCTGGCTTCCATTAAAAAGGGTTGACACCCTGGTTTGACCGGGGGCAAGGGGAAGCAGAGGGGTGGCGAATAAATAACCGGTGCCTGTCGGCAAACTTATGTCAAGCTGGCTGCCATAAGGATCAGGTAAAAGGTTTAGCGGGTCAGTTACACCCATCATGAGTTCGGTCTTTGCACTGCCGTATCTAACCGGTGTGGTACCTGTATTTTTAACTGTAATTATTGTTTCCATGCCGCCTGAAAGTCGTAGTTCCATATCGGTTAATGTTGCATTCGGTATATTGAATTTCTGAAATTGAAGGGAATATGAAGCGGCCCAGTCAGTCAATGTCAATGGAATAGGGGTTGACGTAGTGTACGAAACTGTGTCTGCCTTTGCACCTGCAATAGCTAAACATAAAATCAAAAGAAAAGTGGTTGAAAATATTATTGATTTTTTTGTCATCTTTATTGTACCTCTCATTTTACATCATAAATAAAATACATTTTTATTTTAACACAGTATAGTTTTTTTGTCAAGATATATTACATTACAATAACAGGCAGTTTGGTTAATATTGGCACATTACTTTACGCAAAAACATTCATAATATTCATATTATTTTTTCAACAGAAACTTATTTTAACCTGGATCAGAAAAATGTTAATGATGTTTGTCCGGTTTTATTGGTGCGTTTAAAATAACTGTAAAATGTGAATATGACCCACATAATCCGGGTTAAACTTAATTTCGCTTTTTTTTCTCTGATTTTATTAAGAATATGAAAATGCACCCCAAAAGACATATCGCAGGTATAGCGAATAATGCACCGCCACGAAGATGCAAAAACTCCAGGACAGGATGCTGTGGATTTAAATAAATTGCCATCATAGAAAGCACAAAAATACGGAAACCGTTCTTCAATATAATAATTGGAAAAACAGAAAAGATAAACAAAGCTCTTTTCCACCCGGTGTACAAAAAAAGATAACTTGAAAATATAGCAGGCATCAATATTCCCATGGCAGAGCGAATTCCACTGCATTGCTGGTCAATTGATATATCAATACCTGGACAATGAAAAACAAACCCTTCTTTCAAAAATGAAATTCCGGCAAGCTTAAATAAAATATAAGTGATCCATGCAGATATAACATTCAATGTATAGATAATCTTGTCCAGCAATAGGCTTGGAAAAGGAATTATAAATAAAAGAAATAAAAACGGGAAAAATGCCGCCCGAAAAGCATTTATACCATACAAAACAATAAAACTGCCTATCCACAATATAAGAGCAGAAATGATTACCAGCGCAACATAATCATTCATACCAAGATTTTCTCTCATGTTTCTTCCAAGCAAAAAAAGAATAATCCCGACTGCCAGAAGCGGGATGCCAACTGCATAAGAATGCTCCAGATTAGAGAAAATAATTTTCCTTTTTTTATAGATTAGATATCCGCTTGCTAATGGGACTAAAATAATGTGGGAGTAGTACTCAGCATAAGTATCAATTCGAAATAGAATTATCAGAGCCTCAAAACATATTCTTAATATCACCAGAGTTGAAATAAAAAAAATACTATTTCTTTTATTAAGATACGCTTTAAGAGAGATAAATATATTTTTCAATTTTTACCTTATTTTAAGATTATTCAGGTATTTTAAACTATTTCATTTTTATTGCAAAAGATTTTTTAGTTTGGTTTTTTTAAATCTGTTGTTTTGCATTTTCATAGCCTCTAAAAAACTCTGATATCAAAGGTAATAGCCACGAATTGCTGCACTTGGGCCAGGGCTGTTTACTCCAACCTTGAAATCTGATACATTAGTTAGGTTGTGGATAAGATAACTATAAAAGGGGCAAGGCAACATAATCTCAAAAACATAGACGTGGAACTTCCACGGAATAAGATAGTGGTAATCACGGGACCGAGCGGTTCAGGCAAGTCAACCCTTGCCTTTGATACCATCTATGCGGAGGGTCAGAGGAGGTACGTAGAATCGCTTTCATCGTACGCCCGGCAGTTCCTCGAACTGATGGACAAGCCCGATGTGGACTATATTGAAGGGCTGTCCCCGGCAATAAGCATCGAACAGAAGACCTTAAGCAAGAACCCTCGCAGCACAGTCGGCACCGTGACAGAGATCTACGACTATTTACGGCTCCTCTTCGCACGCATCGGCCATGTATTTTGCTATAGCTGCGGCAAGGAGATAAAGAGCCAGCATGTCCCCCAGATTGTGGACAGTATTCTTTCCCTTGGTACAGGGACAAAAATAACCATCCTTGCGCCCATTGTAAGGGGCAGAAAAGGTGAGTACAGAAAAGAGATAGACGAGTTAAGGAAACAGGGTTTTACTAAAATAAAGCTCAACGGGAAGATCATCGATCTGTCAGAAGATGTTGTCCTCGACAAAAATAAAAAGCATGAGATAGACGTTGTTATAGACAGAATTGTCCTGCGCGACGGGATTGAGCGAAGGCTCTATGAGGGGGTTGAGCTTGCCCTACATAAGGCAGGGGGGATTGTAAAAATAGAGACGGATAAGAGTATACAGATATTCAGTGAAAAGTTTGCCTGTCCGGATTGTGGAATAAGCTATCCGGAAATTGCTCCCCGGATGTTCTCCTTCAATAACCCTTATGGGGCATGTCCAAACTGTTCCGGCCTCGGGGTAAAGGAGTATTTCGATCCTGTCCTGATCATCCCCAATCATGACCTCTCGCTCCGGGAGGGCGCTGTTATTCCCTGGAGTGAAAAGAACCCGGTCCATTTTTTACCCTTTCTCGAAGCGCTGGTAAATCACTATAAAATTGACGTGAATACGCCCTTCAAAGAGCTTCCTAAACATGTTCAAAATGTAATCCTCTACGGTTCTGACAAGGAGGAAATAGAGTTTTTCCATGACAGAGGCGCCAGGAGAGAATTTGTCAAGAAACCATATCAGGGCGTTATAAATGAACTGCAGCATGAATGGGAAAGGGCAGACTTCTGGGGAAAGGAGAAGCTTGAGAGATTTATAAATCTGATTCCATGTCCGGCCTGCAAAGGCGCAAGGCTAAAAAAAGAAATGCTCTGG
Organism: Pseudomonadota bacterium; assembly: GCA_026388255.1. Lineage (NCBI taxonomy): Bacteria > Pseudomonadati > Pseudomonadota > Pseudomonadota bacterium. The sequence goes on from JAPLKC010000085.1 coordinate 38,058, forward strand.
GTAAAAATAAAAGATAAGAACATCGACGATGTTGCGAAGATGACAATCGCCGGATGTCTCACTTTTTTCAATTCATTATCCTCCAAAGCACAATCATCGGCAATAACAATGAAAGAACAAGAGATAGCCAAGACAATACTCAAAGAGATCGCCTCCCGCCTGAAATTTCTGATTGATGTGGGACTTGACTATATTACCCTGAGCAGGAATTCCGCCACGCTTTCATCGGGGGAATCACAGAGGATACGCTTGGCAACACAGATCGGATCAGGACTTACGGGGGTGCTGTATGTGCTCGATGAGCCCAGTATCGGGCTCCATCAGAGGGATAACGAAAGGCTTCTCACAACCCTGAAGAGGCTTCGCGACCTCGATAATACCGTGATTGTGGTAGAGCACGACCAGGATACGATTATGTCTTCAGACTATGTGGTAGACCTGGGTCCCGGTGCCGGTGAAAACGGAGGATATCTCGTATTTCAGGGCACACCGGCAGAGTTGATAAATCACAGTGAATCAATAACAGGCATGTATATATCGGACAGGCTGAGGATAGAAGAACCCGAGAAGAGGCGTGTGCCGAAGGCCTTTATTAATATAAGAGGCGCAAGGGCGAATAACCTGAAAAACATCGACGTCGATATACCGCTCGGGGTATTTACCTGTATTACCGGTGTTTCAGGGTCAGGAAAGAGCACCCTTGTTGTTGATACACTCTATCCCCTGCTCAAACAAAAATTGTATAAATCCAAAGACAGGGCTGGAGAGGTGGACGGAATTTCAGGCTTTGAGATGATAGACCGGGTTATAGACATCGATCAGTCTCCCATCGGGAGAACGCCAAGATCCAACCCGGCCACATATACAGGCATATTCACCCACGTCAGAGAATTGTTCTCCAAGCTTCCCGAATCACGGATGAGGGGGTACAGGGAAGGCAGATTCAGTTTCAATGTAAAGGGAGGCAGGTGTGAGACCTGTGCAGGCGAGGGTTTTGTAAAGATCGAGATGCAGTTTTTACCCGATGTCTATATAGTTTGCGACGTTTGTAAAGGCAAACGATACAACCTGGATACCCTGGAAGTTAAGTATAAAGGCAAGAGCATTGCCGATGTCCTTGAAATGACCGTTACACAGACTACAGAGTTTTTTGATGCCTATCCCCACATAAAAACCAAGCTCAAGGTGCTCAACGATGTAGGTCTGGGTTATATCAGACTTGGGCAGGCAGCAACTACGCTGTCAGGAGGCGAAGCGCAACGGATTAAACTTTCAAGGGAACTTTCGAAAAGAGATACGGGAAGCACACTCTATATCCTTGATGAACCCACAACGGGTTTGCATTTTGCAGATATCGAAAAGCTGCTCCACGTACTTTCCGAACTTGTTGAACGGGGCAACACAATAGTAGTTATAGAACATAATATGGATGTGATAAAATGTGCCGATTACATTATAGACCTGGGACCTGAAGGCGGAGAAAAAGGCGGCCAGGTCATTGTAAAGGGAAGTCCTGAAAAGATACTACTGACAGATGAGAGCTATACCGGGATGTTTTTAAAGAAGTATTGGGAAGAACAGGAGGCCAGAAGGTCACAAAGGAAGAAGGCAAAAACATGAAAGGGTGGGTATTATGAAAAAAGTTATTGTCATTCCCGCACGATATGCCTCAACAAGACTCCCCGGCAAACCACTTATGGAGATTTCCGGCAAGCCGATCATTCAATGGGTGTACGAAAAAGCTCTGAGTTCGGCTTTAAAAGACAGTATCTTCATTGCAACGGACGATGAACGGATACGGGATGCAGCGGCATCTTTCGGGGCAGAGGTGGTAATGACAAGCCCGAAATGCAAAAGCGGCACAGACAGGGTTTACCAGGCGATTAAAGACAAGGAAGCGGATATTATCATAAACCTTCAGGGCGATGAGCCATTCATCAGGACAGACGTTATTGATTCGTTGTTTTATACAATGGAAAAGGAACGCCTCCATATGGCAACACTCTGCAGTCCCATTGAAAAGGAAGCGGATTATTTGAATCCGAATATCGTTAAAGTTGTCCTTGACAAGTTTGGTTTTGCCCTTTACTTCTCAAGATCGCCCATACCGTTTTTTAGAGACACCATGTCTTCCTCTGAGATTGAAATCCAAAATCCGCAATCCAAAATCCGCAATCCAAAATGTGTCTATAAACACATCGGCATCTACGGCTTCTCACGGGATTTTCTTAAGCAGTATGTTACAATGGAAGAGGGGATACTTGAGGCGGCGGAATCGCTGGAACAACTCAGGGTTCTGGAAAATGGCTACGATATTAAGGTATTAGTAACCAATTACGACGGGGCCGGCATCGACACTGAAGAAGACCTGGAACAGGCACGGAATTTGATGAAATGACTTTGGTAGGTGTATTTTAACCTGTTCAACCAAAATTATCTTACTGCGCATATTTTTGTCTTTGTATACTAAATAAAAATAAAAAGACCTGTACAATTCCTGTTGACAAAATATCCCTGTATTCGTTAATATAAATCATATACAGAACATAGTTCTATATACAGAACATTTAAACACAGATTAAAGGGCACTGTGCACGTGCGAACAAATAAAAACGATATTTAATGAAATAATGTGTTCCATCAACCGGATATAATACTGATTAAGGAGGACAATATGAACAACGGTCACTGGATGACGGCAAAAGATGTATTAAAGGTAAATGCCTTTAAATGGCCGGACAAGATAGGCGCTAAGGATCTGTACAAGGAATACACATTTAAGCAATGGAATGAACGTTCATGCAGGCTTGCAAATGCCCTTGCAGGCATGGGCATGAAGAAAGGGGACAGGTTTGCTGTCCTTGCATACAACTGTGTGGAGTGGATGGATATCTATGCCGCTGCTGCAAAAGGCGGATTTATTTGTGTGCCCATTATGTTCAGACTTTCTGCGCCGGAAATGGAATACAATATCAATAACAGCGAATCTAAAGTCTTTATTGTTCAAGGCGGGGCAGATCAGAGAGATGGTAAGACATATCCATGGATAGATATAGTAAACGTCATGAAGAAGAATCTTCCCTCAGTGGAAAAATACGTTTCATTCTCCTCCGATAACCGCTATTATGACGGCTTTATCTCCTATGAAGATGTTATAGCGGCGGCAAGCCCGGAAGAACCGGCTGTGCAGGTGGATGCCGACGACATCTGGGTGCTCATGTACACAGGCGGTACAACAGGTAAGCCCAAGGGGGTCATGAAAAGCCATGCAAACATGTTCTCACAATTCCTTATCATGATTTATGACCATGTCTTCGGTTTTGATGATACAAATCTTCTTGTTATGCCCTGCTGCCACATAAATTCGCTGAACTATTCCTTTGTTGTTACCTGGGTGGGCGGAACGGTTATGTGCTACAACATGATAAGCTTTGATCCGGAAGACCTGCTCAAGACATTCTCTGACCACAGGATCACTTTTACCTCCCTTGTGCCGACTCACTATATTATGATGCTTGCCCTTCCTGATGAGGTGAAGAAGAAGTATGATCTCACTTCCATCAAGAAACTGCTTATCTCTTCTGCTCCGGCCAGACGCGATACAAAGCTCGGCATCCTTAAGATGTTTCCCAATTCTCAACTTGACGAAGCCTATGGCTCAACAGAAGCAGGTTGCGTCACAATCCTGAAACCGGAAGAGCAGCTTGCAAAACTTGGTTCATGCGGACGGGAGTTTATCGGCACGGATTTGATAAGGCTCTACGATGAAGATGGCAATCTTATTACAAAACCTAATATGGTTGGAGAACTTTACTCAAAAAGTCCCATGCTCTTCGAGGGCTACTGGAAAGACCCTGCTAAGACGGCATCAGTTATGAAAGACGGTTTTTTCACTGCAGGCGATATGGCATACAAGGATGAGGATGGATACGTATTTCTCGTTGACAGAAAGGCGAATATGATCATCTCCGGCGGCGAGAATATCTTCCCGTCCGAGGTGGAAAATATTGTGGGCGGACACGAGAAGGTAAAAGATGTGGCGGTTATCGGCGTGCCTCATGAAAAGTGGGGCGAGCAGGTCGCAGCCGTTATTGTACTCCATGAGGGGCAAACAGCAACACCGGAAGAGATCTCTTCTTATTGCAAGGGCAAGATTGCAGGTTACAAAGTCCCCAAGAACGTAATTTTTATTAAAGATGAGGAAATGCCAAGATCAGGGCCGGGTAAAATACTCCATAGGGTACTAAGAGAAAGATATGGAAAATGGAGCGATCATCAATAAAGGAGACGACGATATGAAGAAAGTAATGCAAGGGAATGAGGCAATTGCAAGGGGTGCCTGGGAGGCAGGTGTAATAATCGGATGCGCCTACCCGGGGACACCGAGCAGTGAAATTATGGCTGAAATATCCGGATATGATGAAATTTATACGGAATGGTCCCCCAACGAGAAAATAGCGGTTGAAGTTGCACACGGTGCTTCCCTTGCCGGTGGAAGGGCTATTGCATGCATGAAACATGTGGGGTTGAATGTAGCTGCCGATCCTTTTATGACCATTTCTTACACCGGCGTCAAGGGCGGTTTTGTTATTGTCGTGGCCGACGACCCCGGCCAGCATAGTTCTCAGAATGAACAGGACAGCAGAAACTGGACCCGTTTCGGAAAGGTACCCATGATTGAACCGGCTGATTCGCAAGAGTGTAAGGACTTTACGAAAATAGCCTTTGACATTAGCGAGAGATTCGATACACCGGTGCTATTAAGAACCGAGACAAGGGTTTCACACTGCGATTCTGTTGTGGAATCGGGTGAAAGAAAGGAATCTGCGATTCCAAAAGGTCTTGACCAGAAAGACACACCCAAATATGTAATGGTTCCAATGTATTCAAGACCAAAGAGGGTTGCCCTTGAGGATAAAATAGCGAAACTTGCCGCATACGCGGATACGGAGTTTCCCTACAATGTTATGGAGATCAATGATCCTTCCATAGGCTTTATCTCGTCAGGCGTTTCCTATCTCTATACAAAGGATGTTTTCCCTCAATATTCCTTTTTGAAGCTTGGTATGGTATGGCCGCTGCCAAAAAACATGATTGCCGAATTCTTTAAAAAGGTCAAAAAGGTGATTGTGGTGGAAGAACTTGACCCTTTTTTTGAAACAGAGATCAGGGCAATGGGCTATAAGGTCTGGCACGGTAAAGACCTGATCCCGGCAATGGGCGAATTGTCGCCGGGTATAATCAAACAATCGCTTATAAAAGTTGTGGAGGGCAGGAAATATAAACCACCGAAAATAATGATAAAACCGGAAAATCTGCCGAGAAGACCGCCAAACCTGTGCGCCGGTTGTTCTCACAGGCCATTATTCTATGCCTTGAAAAAGCTGGGGCTATATGTGTTCGGCGATATCGGCTGTTATGCGCTGGCAGTAGCACCGCCACTTGCTGCAATGCACGCTTCAACCTGTATGGGTGCCGGTATAGGCGGCGCCTATGGCGCGGGAAAGGTCCTCGGCAAGAAGGGGCTTGGGAAGATCTGTGCAGTGCTCGGTGATTCTACATTCCTTCATAGCGGTATAGGGCCGTTGATGGACACGGTGTATAACAAAGGTTATTCAACTACGATTATCCTCGACAACGGGATTACGGCCATGACAGGACAACAGGAAACCCCGGGCACGGGATATACGATAAAAGGCGAACCTGCCGCGATAGTCGATTATGAACAGATAGTAAGGGCTGTGGGTGTAAAAAATGTAAGAAAAGTAGATCCCTATAATATTGAAGAAACCATGGGAGTGATCAGAGAAGAGGTGAACAGGGACGATGCCTCTGCAATTATCACAGTGAACAGTCCCTGTATGCTGCTCCGCAGGGCAAATCCCCTGGGAAAGTTCAAACACCCGGTGTACACAATAGATACTGACAGGTGCAGAGGCTGCAAGGTATGTCTCGAAATCAACTGTCCTGCCGTAAGCTGGCAGAAGGCCGAAGGCCAGACAAAGGATGGTTATAAAAGGAAAGGCACGGTTTTTATCAACAAAGATCAATGCGTCGGCTGCGAAGTCTGCGTTCAGGTCTGTAAATTTGAAGCCATTGTACCGGGCGCAAAGTAAGGAGGCGGATTATGACAGATAACGGAAAAGTGACGAATATATTTCTTTCAGGTGTTGGCGGCCAGGGTACGATTCTTGCGAGCAACATCCTTGCCGAAGTATTCCTTGGCGCCGGGTATGATGTAAAAAAGGCTGAAGTTCACGGTATGGCCCAGAGAGGCGGAGATGTTACCACACATTTCCGTTTCGGAAAAAAGGTGTACTCGCCTCTTATTGAGTACGGTGAGGCGGATTTTCTCTTGTCCTTTGAGTTGCTTGAAGCTGCACGTTACATAAACTGGGTAAAGCCGGAAGGGAAAATCATTATCAATAAACAGGCAATTCTTCCGCCTGCCGTAAGCCTTGGGCAGGTAGAATACCCCGGAGATATTGAAAAAACTTTCAGGAAACACTTCAAGGACAATGTCTGGATAATCAACGGGCAGGAGATCGCAAGGGAACTTGGTAATATTCAGGCTGCAAATGTCGTCCTTACAGGCGCCTTCTCCAATTTCTTCCCCGAAATCAAGGAAGAGAAATGGACAGACGCGATAAAAGTGCTTCTGCCGACAAAACTCCATGAGCTTAACGCGAAAGCGTTCTATGAAGGAAGAAAAATTATTTAAAGGCTCAGGAGGCATTTTGGATAAAGAAGTACAGGTAAAGAAATCCGAATATAACGGTTTAGTCCCTGCGGTGGATCAGGCAGCAAGAATCCTGCTCTGCCTTACGAAAAACCCGTCGCAGAAGATAAATCTGACAGAAATATGTAAAAATGTCGGTATACATAAGAGCAAGGGGTACTCGATCCTCAACACCCTTCAGAAGTATGGTTTTGTACAGAAAGATCCTGCGGGGAAAACATACTCTCTGGGGCTCGGACTGATATCCCTGTCAAGGAGGGTTCTGGATAGCTTAAATTACAGCGAAATAGCAGGTCCATTTCTTGAAACCCTTGCCGAAAAGACCCGTAGCACAGCCCTATTCGGCATCATAAATGAGGAGAACATCTTTGTTGTTGCCAGGCAGGAGGCGGATAAAGACATCAGTGTTACAATCCGTCTCGGATACCGGTTCAACATTACCCACGGCGCCCATGGAAAGGCCATAGTTGCCTTTCTGCCGGAGGAGGAACGAGAGAGGATACTCAAGCAGGACAAACTCTTTTTTCACGGCGACTCCTCGAAACTGGATCGCATCAGACTGGAAACCGAGCTTATGCAATGCAGGCAGACCGGTTTTGCCTTTGACATGGGTGAATTGAATGCGGGCATCAATGTCATTGCCGCACCTGTTTTTGATTCACAGGAGAGACTGATCGGGTCAATGTTTATCATGGGGACATTCCCCGAATCACGTATCGAAGAGTATGGCGCTATAGTAGCTGAACATGCCGGAAAATTTTCTGCAATGCTCGGCGGTAGACATTAAAGAGGTCTATAAAAAGTCTCCAAAACGGATTAACAAAAAATGGGTTTAATACTCGATAATCTAATCAAAGGGGGTTACAAATGAATGACATTAATGTCCATATTGGCGAGATGCTGGCAAGGAACGGCAGGATGTATCCTGATGATATTGCACTTGTAGAAAGGATGCCCGCAGAGGGCAAAAGGTTTACCATAACGTGGCGCGAGTTTGATGAGCGCGCAAATTGTTTTGCCAACGTGCTTTTGTCCAAGGGCATTAAAAAAGGCGATAAGGTCATGCATCTTATGAATAATTCCATAGACTGGCTTATTGCATATTTCGGCATAGTAAGGACGGGTGCATGGGTAGTACCTCTCAATTTCCGCTTCACGAGTAGCGACATCCAATATTGCGCTGATGTGGCTCAACCCGATATTTTTGTTTTCGGCGAAGAATTCGAAGAAAGAATAGGGCCTATCAGGGCCGGGTTATCTTTTATCAAACACTATATCTGCGCAGGTGAAAAATATCCTTCCTATGCCGAGTCATTTTCTATGCTTCTGGCCGGATCATCCCCGTTGCCGCCGACTGTTAACATTACCTTCGAAGATCCATGCGGCCTATATTTTACCTCCGGCACAACAGGCCAGCCGAAGCCGATTCTGCTTACACATTTAAATATGGCAACGGCCTGTATTACTGAGAACATGCACCATTTCCAGACAAAAAAGGATATCTTCATACTGATTCCGCCCCTTTACCATACAGGCGCAAAGATGCACTGGTTCGGCAGCCTTATCGTGGGAGGCACTTCTGTAATTCTGAAAGGCAATTCGCCGGAATGGACTTTGGAAGCGGTGAACGAGGAAGGAGGTACGATTGTCTGGCTTCTTGTGCCCTGGGCTCAGGATATACTGCTCAAACTGGACAGCGGCGAACTAAAATTAAAAGATTACAAGCTTTCCCAATGGCGTCTCATGCATATAGGCGCTCAGCCGGTTCCGCCTTCCCTGATCATCCACTGGAAGAAGTATTTTCTGGATATGGCCTACGATACCACATATGGCTTGAGCGAAGCGACAGGACCGAATTGTGTCCATCTGGGGATTGAAAATATCCACAAGGTCGGCTCTATAGGTCGTCCGGGCTTTAACTGTGAAACAAAAATTGTTGATGAAAACCACATTCCTGTAAAAAAGGGCGATCCCGGAGAACTTTGTGTCCGCGGCAACAGCGTAATGCGCGAGTATTACAAGAACCCGGAAGCAACGGCAAAGGCGCTTATAAACGGATGGCTCTTTACCGGCGATATGGCAAGAGAAGATGAAGACGGCTTTATCTATATCGTGGACAGGAAAAAAGATGTCATTATCACCGGCGGCGAGAATGTCTTCCCTGTTGAAGTTGAAGATTTCCTCCACACAAACCCCTGTGTGAAGGATACCGCTGCCATCGGTATACCCGACGAACGTCTTGGAGAGATTGTCGGCATTGTAGTTGATGTGGTGCCCGGCAAGACCCTTACCGAGCAAGAGGTTCTTGTATACTGCGAGAAATTGCCGAAGTACAAGCGCCCCCGAAAGGTCTTTTTCGGTGAGGTTCCCCGGAATCCAACCGGTAAGATAGAGAAGACAAAACTGAGGAAAAAGTATATAGGTATGGAGGAAGCATTTAAAATAAAGTAATTGCAAGGATTGCATTCAAAAAAAATGTTTTTGCCTTGTTGGGTAAACCGGTCTTGGGTTAATGCTTCGCGGTTTTTGCCTGGGTTCATGCCGCGCGTTTCTGCATAAAGCACAAATAACTTCCTCTTATCGAGCATTCGGCTATACTTTTTACAGTACAGTATTTGAAGTGGTAACCAACAATCTCCCATGGGCTGTGAAGTTTCGCTTGAAAACAAATAGAAATTGTAAGAGAATGGAATAGTCAATTCATGGATCAATGTAGAACAAATCTACATGAACTCGGAGAGCAATAATATGCGTGCGTCATTTCAATCAATAACCACAAATCATTTCATGAGTTTAATTATTTGGCTTTTTTTATGTGTCGGGCTTTATCTTACAAGTTTATATAGCTACCTCCTCTTTCATATTGTCGCAGAGAGTTTTTCAATTGTCATTGTCTTCTCCCTCTTCATGATCTCCTGGAATACCCGTCGCCTGTCAAACAATAACTATGTCCTCTTTCTCGGCATCGCCTTTTTATTCGCTGGACTTATTGATTTTGCTCATACCCTGGCCTACAAGGGTATGGGGATTTTTCGCGGGTTCGATGCCAATCTGCCTACGCAACTGTGGATTATGGCCCGTTATGTGCAAAGTCTATCACTCCTTGCGGCTCCATGGTTTATAAACCGGAAGCTGAATCCCGGCGCTATTATCGGTTTTTATCTTTCCGTAACCCTTATCCTTCTTGCTGCGGCTTTTTCCAATACTTTCTTTCCCGATTGTTTTATAGAAGGCAAGGGCCTGACCCCTTTTAAAATTGTCAGTGAATACGTTATATGCCTCATCCTCATATCATCTCTGGCTCTGCTGTTACACCACCGAGAGAGTTTTAATCCGAAAATCATGCGATTGCTTATATGGTCAATCCTTTTTACAATCCTTTCGGAGTTGGCTTTTACCTTTTATATCAGTGTCTTCGGTTTATCAAATCTGATTGGTCATTACTTCAAAATATTTTCGTTCTATCTGATTTATCAAGCAATCATTGTTACGGGCCTGGAGAATCCTTACAGCCTTCTTTTTTTTGATTTACAGAAACATCGTGAAGAACTCCAGATCATCATTGACTCTTCTCCAATTATGATATTTTACAAAGACCGCGAAGCGCGGTTTATTCGTGTCAACAAAGCACTTGCCAAGGCAACGGGGCTACCCAGAGATGAAATAGAAGGAAAAAAAGACTTTGAAATTTATCCCACTCAGAGGGCTGACTATTGGGAGGATGACAAAGAGGTTATCGTATCGGGCAAGCCCAAGACAGGCATAATTGAACCAATAAACACGCCAACCGGCACAAAGTGGGTCCAGACTGATAAGATACCATACAGAGATAACGAAGGGCAAATTATCGGGATCATAGGCTTTGCCGTTGATATTACAGAACGTAAGAAGGCCGAGGAAGAGAACGAGAGGCTTATCCTTGAACTCAGGGAAGCGCTTTCCAAGGTCAAGCTTTTAAGCGGATTACTCCCCATTTGTGCTTCCTGCAAGAAAATACGCAATGATAATGGATACTGGGAACAGATGGAGATGTATGTAAGAGACCATTCTGAAGCAGATTTTTCCCATGGTATCTGTCCGGAGTGTGCAGAAAAATTGTATCCAGAATATTATAAAAAGAAATGAATGAATATTCATTATTCCTTGCTGATTTTATCCCGTAATCCACAAACACAAGATAAAGGCCATATGCAACATTCGTAGGTGTTAAAAAGATTCGTCAAGAAAAGGACCGTGGTAGTATGTTTCTATCCATAACCCTTGCTTCTGCGAAAACCGCGAAGTTGCTTCTTTGTGTACTACCCGATTCCAAATAAAATGAATTTTGTTCTATAATGATTGACGCAAAGGATGTAAGGTCACCTGACAGCCCCATAGAAAAATCATAAAAAACCTTGACACATTCATTCGATATTTCTACAATAAAAACACCATTAAAAGGGACTTTGGAAGACAATGTTGCGGGTTACGAGTTGCACCTGTCCTCGCTTGGCGGGGACTTCACGAATAACGCTTAACGGCTTTACCCGCTTCACAAAAATTCAAAAAAGGGGACATTATGGCAACAAAAAAGACAACCGTAAATCCTGAATTTCTGTATATCTCCGTAGACAAGATTATAGTGTTGGAACAGGTGAGATCGAGTATTAATACTGAAACAGACTCATTTAAATCACTCGTGCAGTCAATTAAAGACAAAGGCATCTTAGAACCGCTTATCGTAACCGCACAGAATGACGGAACATATTTACTTATCTGCGGGGAGAGACGTCTCGTTGCAGCCCGGCAACTCGGACTTGAATCCGTACCGGTGAGAGTTATTGAAGCAGGCAAAGAGTTAGGGGACACCATAGCCCTTCAACTTACAGAGAACCTCTAACGGGAGGACTTGAATCCCATAGATCAGGCTAAAGGAATACTCTCATTTATTCAGGCGAAACATCCTGACAAGGGGTATGGTATGGACGGGGTTATGAGTGAATTAGTAATGTACAATCGGAGGCCCGAAGACCTACCTGAGGAAATTGCTACAACGTTTGTAGCAATTTCCAAAATTGCTGCAAAGTCAATATCTACGCTGTTTAACATAATTTCACTTTTAAAACTTTCTCCCGAGATTCAGGCCGAAATTCAGGCAGGAAATCTCCCCGTTTCTCAGGGTTATCTCTTTGCTGCAAACCTTGATTGTCCAGATATTCACCGACATTATAAAAACACCAGTGACCTATACAACTTTAGAGAGCAGACTCACAGCATACAAAAAAGTAAAACCTGACCCGAATAATACAAAACCCGTATCCGTGAAGAAACAGGTTAAAGGTCTTATATCAATGAAGACAACCTTTGAGACGGGCCTTGGAACTTATTTAAGGGAAGATATTGAAAAGTTTCTTTATGAACTACAGGTTTTCTGTGATTTTGTGCAACAACAGGCGCCAAAGGCTCCATACGGCAAGAAAAGACCACCACAAGTGTAAAAGACCGTGATGCGTATCTCGTGAAGCGTGAAGGAAACTGATGTCCCCTACCTATACTTCAGCTTTTAGAACGCCTGAAGATGACCCAGCCGGGGGTAGCATACGCAGTTGCACGCGATGAAAAACTGGCGAGGGAGAAGAGCTACGTACTTCTCGCCGATGCTGAGCAGGGTTAGTCAGTTAGTTGTGGTCTACCCATGGTCTCCACTCGACCTGCGGGCACAACTTACCTTGTGCCCGCTTACAAATAGCAAGTGCTTTTTTCAGTTTGACACGCAACATAATTCATGAGATATTTTCTCTTGTGAAAACAAACTTTTATCCATTACCCATATTGTCCGTTAAGGGTTAAGGTATGATTAACGATTACTTTAACATTTTATTCAATCGGCTATCCGCAATACTGCGCGGCTCCCAGCGCTGGCCCTGGATTCTTGTCGGTTTTGTCGTGGTCACTTCCGAAATCATTACCTTCCTCATGAACAGCATTACCAGCCTGATCTTGTGGGGCCGCCTCGATCGTAACCTGTTGCTCATAGGGACCATCGATGCGTTTGTAGCCTCGGCGTTTATCGGGCCAATCGCCGTTTTTCTCATCCTCCGCGCCTTCAGTTTGGAGGATTTTAACCGCAAACTTCAGAAGCAGATGGCCGAGCGTATCCGCACGGAGCAGGAACGCCGCATTCTGGAGGAAAAACTTCAGCAGGCCAAGAAGATGGAGGCTTTGGGGCTGTTGGCCGGAGGTGTGGCCCACGATCTTAACAACATCCTCGTCGGGCTGGTGACTTATCCGGATTTATTGCTAATGGGATTGCCACCCGACAGCCCGCTGCACAAACCACTTGTAACCATAAAAGAGTCCGGAGAACGTGCCGCCGCCGTTGTTCAGGATTTGCTGACCCTTGCTCGCAGAGGCGTTCAGACCGAAACCGTTCTCAACCTCAACAACACCGTCAGAGACTATCTAAAGAGCCTGGAGTTTGCGACGCTAACCATGACGTATCCGCAAGTGGCTTTTGAAACCGGGTTGGCGCCGGACCTGCTCAATATTAGGGGATCCGCTGCTCATCTGGGCAAAGCCCTGACCAACCTGATGACTAACTCCATTGAGGCTGTTGGCGGTCGTCCGGGACGGGTAACGATTGTTACCGAAAACGTCACGGTGGGTACGCTTTTATATGCTTACGAGACCATTCCACCTGGAGATTATGCCCTCGTAAGTGTAAACGACACGGGTGCCGGGATTGCGCCCGATGATCTGGCAAGAATTTTCGAACCCTTTTACACCAAAAAGGTCATGGGCCGTAGCGGCACAGGTCTGGGGCTTGCCGTGGTGTGGGGAACCGTCAAGGACCACAACGGGTTCATGGATGTGCATAGCAAGATCGGTGAGGGGACGCGTTTTACCATCTATCTTCCCGCAGTTCATGAAGATATAAAATCCGCATGTTTGCCGGAAGCCACCGATGCCTGGCATGGTCGCGGCGAAACCATCCTCGTCGTTGATGACGAAAAGCAACAGCGGGAACTTGCGCAGGAGATCCTTTCCTGCTTAGGTTATGTTGCTCAAACTGTGGCAAGCGGGCAAGAAGCAATGGAATATTTGAAGAAAAACACAGTAGACCTCGTGCTGCTGGACATGATCATGGCACCTGGCATGGACGGACTGGAAACCTATCAGGGTATCCTGCAGATCAGGCCAGGGCAAAAAGCCATTATCGCCAGCGGGTTCTCCGAAAGTGAGCACGTTGCCGAGGCCATAGCCCTGGGAGCCAGTGCTTACTTGCGAAAACCCTATTCGGTGGCCGTTCTGGGTCAGACTGTCCGCAAAACGTTGGACGGCCATTAGGAAGGGAGTCAGGAACATCTTCGCCTATTTCACTTGTCATAAAAAAAGGGGGGGGGTTAGGAGTGGGGGTCAGTTTTCGGGGGTATTTGAAAGGGAGTAAGGGGCAAATTTAACTTTAGAGCGCACCACATCGAGCCTGACGATAGACTTCATAGGGCGTCTGGTAGTTGAGGGAAGAGAGAATGGTCAGCCGTTGACAGTTCCCCATACCACGGCAAGCGCAAACAGCTATTACAATAGTACGATCACGGTAAATATAGACCCCTCAAAACAATACACATATTTCTTAATCATCCCTTTACAAAAATTGCGTTAGGCAGCAGCAAAGCAACCACCCGTAGAAACAACCAAAATAAATGTGCAAGAAAGCGATAAAGATTTAACCCAGGCGGAATGTCAGGCACTCTGTTAGGTTTGAACACTTCTTCCTTCATGCTGTATTTCAAACAAAAGTAGTGAATATGAAGATGGAAATTTTCAGAGACTATGACCTGGAAATGGTATATATTGTTAAGACGATGAGGAACGAACACAAGACGAAAGAGCAACTAATGCATGAACTGGCAGAGTCACGCCTGCGGATTTCTGATCTTGAAACATCACAAGTTGTATACATGCAGCGGGAAGAAGCCCTGAAGGAGACCGGAGAAATACTTCAGGCATTGATCAATGCTACGAGAGAAACCTTGTTGCTTATTGACAATGAAGGCACAGTCCTTCTGGCGAATGAGGTGGTGGCCCAGAGGCTGGGCAAAAGCGTTCGGGAACTCACAGGTACGTGCCTCTATGATCATTTTCCCCCGGATGTTGCAAGGCTGAGAAAAGAACAATTTGATAGAGTCTCCCTCACCGGTGAACCGATGCACTTTGAAGACATCAGGGAAGGGATGTTCTTCGACATATATTGCTACCCTGTTTTTGATAAGGGAGGGAAGGCATCAAGAATAGCCATTTTTGCTCATGAAATTACAAAGCGGAAGCAAGCCGAAAGAAAGCTCATTGAATCTGAAGAGCGTTACCGGGTAGCAATTGAATACTCCAACGACGGGGTAGCCCTGCTAAGGGGAGACCAGCACATATACGTGAATAAGAAATTCCTGGAAATCTTCGGCTACGACAGCCCTGATGAGGTCATAGGAAAGCCTCATGAGCTCACTGTGCATCCCGATGATCTTCCCATGGTTATAGAGTACAACAGGAAGAGACAAAGAGGTGAGCCTGTCCCGTCGAACTATGAGTTCAAGGGTATTCGCAAGGACGGTACACCAATCTTTTTGGACATCTCCGGCGCCAGGACTATATTCCGTGGTGAACCGGTCACGCTTGTGTATTTCAGGGATATTACCGAGCGTAAACAAGCAGAAGAGAAGATTCACGCTTCCGAGATGCGTTACCGGCGGCTATTTGAGGCAGCCAAGGACGGTATATTGATTATTGATGCAGAAACCGGAAGGGTTGAAGATGTAAGCCCATTCACGGTTGATATGTTGGGTTATCCCCGTGATGAGTTACTTGGAAGGCAGGTCTGGGAGATCGAATTTTTCAAGAATACTGTATTAACAGAAGCTACTTTCCTGGAATTACGGGACAGCGGAAAAATCTATTACGATAACCTGCAACTGGCAACAAAAGACGGCTGGAACATCATTGCGGAACTTGTCGGCAATGTCTATCTGGTCAACCAGAAAAGGGTTGCTCAGTTCAATATCCATAATATAAGCGATTTGAAATGGGCAGAAGAGATGCTCAAGCAAGAAAAAGAAACGTTCTTTTCTATTCTTGAAAATCATCCCTTCGGTGTTGCCTTGCTGGGTCATGATCGTACGTATGAGTATATCAACCCTGCATTTACCGGAATCACAGGGTATACTCTCGATGATATTTCAACATCGAGGGATTGGTTTATGAAGGCTTTCCCGGACCCTGATTACAGGCATTATGTCTATTCTCTATGGGTAAATAATCTGGATAGAATTAAAGAAAGGGAAGAAGAACCGGTAACCCTGAAAGTGATCTGTAAAGATAAGACAGAAAAGATAATTAATTTCATATCCATTCAATTAAGGGGCGATAAGTATATAATAACCTATTGGGATGTTACCAAAGAAAAGTATGCCGAGGAAGAGCGTGAGAAGCTCATTTTTGAACTTCAGAAAGCACTTTCTGAAGTAAAAACGCTGAGCGGACTCCTTCCGATATGTGCTTCGTGCAAAAAGATACGAAATGACAAGGGCTATTGGGAACAAATAGAGGATTATGTACAAGACCACTCAGAAGCGGAATTCAGTCATGGTATCTGCCCTGAATGTGGAGAAAGACTGTATCCTGAGTACTATAAAAAGAAGTGAATGAATATTATGTTATGTGTTAAAAATTGTCATCCAGGAAAAAGGGGGGGACACATTTCTATAGATAATCCTTGCCTTTAGAAAACCGCAAAGCACATACCTTAAATATATAAAATGACATAAAGAAAGGTACGCAAGAGATGGAAGAATCTCAGAAGCTCCCTGCACTCTTTGGACCACCTGCATTATTCGGTGTTTTAGACCATGTGCCAAGCTGGGTGGAACCTGCATCACCGCCCTGTGCCGGCGTCCAGTATCGCTTGTTGGCATAAACGTCTGCCACTACAGTGCCTGTATCTATATATACACCCGTATTCACCTGAACCTTATCGGCGCTCATTATTATGGCCGGCGACGTGAGGGTGACCGTACCGCTTCCGCCGAATACTACAGCGCCGCCCGACAATTCACCACCATAAAGTTTTATCTGGGTATTGGCGTCCATCTTGCTTCCTGCATAGATATTCAAAACCCCCTGAGTCCCAAGAGCCCCTATTTTTATGATATCGGCCTGGAGCCCTGCCCCGCTTAAAATGTCAATAATCCCTTTTGTTCCGTTATTGACAATACTGAGATCACCGTAATCAGCAACAATATTTTTTCCGTAATTGACTCCGCCGTCTTTCAGGCCATCGATTTGAATTTTACCTCCGGCTGATGTAAGCTGCACCTTTGCACGGCCCGCAGCAGGAAGAGATGCATAAAGCAGCGCGAGAATTTGCCCGCTGCTTGTTACATCTATCGCGATTGAATCAGGATCAGCTTTCTGGCTGTCAATGGTAATGCTTCCCGGTTTTTCACTTGAGGTACCCATAATCCAGGGTGAATTGCTGGCCTGCACCCTGCCGCTGATATTGACCGTACCGTTGCTGTTCAATCCGATCGACCCGCCGCCTGTTAACCGGTTGTCGGTAAATGCCTCAATAAGCGCTCCACTAACGAGCGATAAGTCCCCACCGGCAGTTGCGGAAAAGGTATCTGTGCCCCATATTCCTCCGCTTATCGTGATATTCCTATCCGCCGTAAATCCTACGTTTGCAAATCCGTCTATATTTGCATTTGCGCCAAGCGTTATATCACCGCCTGAGCCTTTTGCATTCACAGTCAGTTCCTGGGATGAACGAGACTTGTTGTTTCGGAGGGCAGTTGCCTCCAGCCGCAGTCTCTCTGCTTCGGCGAGCTGATCCGGGGCCGAAGTGTTGAAATAGGTATAATAGTCGTTTTGCGCAAGGGTGTTTAAGTTATCATAGGTCGTGGTACTCCCTGAGAGGGCAACATATCGCGGGATGTCTGTAACGGTGTTTATGGCCGCCACTGATTCAACTGTTTTTATGTACCCCAGCCTGATGAGGTCCTGTCTTCTGAATGGCGTAAAATACTGGTCGTGGCCGCCCTGGGCGCCTGTCGTGTTATGCTGCGGATTATTGCTCACAAGGGCATACGTCACCGGCAGCGGCCTCATGACCTCATAGGTAATTACATAGGACCTGTATGTGAAATCCCCTGTCACAGACGGATTGCGGTATGGGCCCACCTGGACGAATCCATTATATAAACGGGCATCCACATTTGACCCTGTCATGGCGTCCTGCTTTGCCTGCTCTGTTGCAAAATAATTCGAGTAGGCCACAGTAGTGCTCGCCGCATCAGAGGTTGCTCCGTGCACGAGTTTTGTGCCCGTTGCAATCGGCGCGTAAGCCTGCCATTTGTCCACACCATAGTATTCACCCGAAGCCTGGGTGAGCTTCGCCCTGTCTGCAACCGATAAGGCAGGTATCGATGCCGAGATGGTTTGATTGATGTTGACGGAACCGTTTGACGCAGCAAGTTTCAGGGTTGACAGGCCGGAGTTTACGGTAAAAGGTCCGGTAACGTTTATATTGCTTTGCGAATCCAGTTCGAGCTTGTCTGGCGTTCCGGAAGGTATGGCAACCCCGAAAGTTCCCGCAATATTAAGACTGTCGAAATCAAATACGGTAAAGGCCGGGTTGCCCTTTATATCACCTGTAGCAACCTGGATATTGTTTCTTGAAAGCTGTCCGCCCATATCTATGGTATCACCTGAGCCGAGGGTAAAAGTCCCCTGTTTTGAGGCATTATGCGTTACATCTGATCTGCTTTCAAGGGTCTTCAGGAGATTGTCGGATGCAATGACCAAACTCGCACCGGACAACATAACAAGATTGGTATTTATCAGCGTTCCTGCAGAAATTGTTTTCTGCTGTTCTGAGACAGCATTATTTATGTTATTCAGATTTAACGTCGTAACACCTGTATTCGTTCTGATGTCTCCCTTCAGATGGATAAGCGTTGATGTCTGAATCAGGCGTCTTAAATCTACATCAACAGGGTCAGGCAGACTGTTTGATCCGGGAGGCAAAATAAGCATTTTGCCCGCATCCACAGGTATTCTTTCGCCAAACCGGCTGCTGATTGATGCCTTGGCTGCCCCTTCTACTACGATAAACTTTGCATAGCCTCCCGGTGCGTGTTCAATCAAAACAGTTGCCCTGTCTGCCTCATAGGAAACATTGCCTGTTATGATATTTATTGAACCGGCTTCTTTTGGTACCTGCATAAGGAGTGTGCCGCGCTCTAACGTAAACCCTCTGGTATTATTATCTACGTTAAGCACGGTGTTCGAGCCCAGCCTGGCCAGTGTACCGTCAGGAAAGACAATCTCTGTCCTAGAATCCCCTCCTGTAGAAACCTGCCCGGCAGCCTGAAAAACATCGTTGACCTTTACCGGCTCAGGGGCCGAACCACCCTTTGACAATCGCGTTTCTCCGCTCACAAACGTGATAACAGCGCTGTTCGTGGTCTGACTATACAGTAGTGTTGTAAAGCATGTTATACATGCAAGGAGTAAGAAGAAGGCAATGCTGTGCCTGCAATGAATCTTTGAAGTTTTCTTGAGAAGAGAAAACATCAGGCAGCTCCTTAAAATTTAATCTTTATCCCGATATTCGGGGCTAAATTTACTACGTTATACTCAAAAACGCCGTTATTTGACTGGTTGAATGCCGCGAAGCTTGAAAATGTCAGAATCAGCCAAGGCTTTGGCTTATAAGTTATCCCAAGCGAAACAGACTCATTGTAATCTTCACGACCGTCCTCCTGGTAAGGAATGTATGAAATGCGAATGCTCACATCAACAGATAGTTTCGACGTAATATCAAGGTTGTACCCGGCAACAGCAGAATGATAGTCCCTTTGATAAATTTTCGGGTCTGAAAAACCTAACTGGCTTGAATAGCCTCCATAGAGATAGTGCGCCCGGGACAGGGGAAAGGTTTTAAAAAAACCAAGTGTTATACTGTGGTTGCGAAAATACTCGCCTACCCCATCTTCATTGGTAAGCCTGTTATAGTTATAACGGCCAAAAACTGCCAGGTTGGAAAGTTCGGGTATGGCATAAGAAAGTCCGGCCCCCACGTTTAAGCTGTCAAAATTCATATCCTTAAACCTGTCATAACGGAACCATTGCTGTACAAAGGTAATTTCGCCAAGCAGGTTGGGACGTATTATGGGCTGGTACGAAATCCCGGTAGTGGTAACAATATAATTATCATCCTGCGGGTTATTTTTTGTCAGGGCTACGTTGCTTGTCCAGTTTCCTGCAAGATTCCCGAAAACGGAAAAAGGTTCGTATTCGGATTTTCGTTTAAGGATATATTGCTGTCCTAACGCATCGTCTCCGGGCGAGACAGGGGCGGTTATGTCTTCCGGTCTGGGCTTAAAAACTTCCGTTGCCTTGCGTCCCAGTTGTGAAAGCTCTTCAATGTCGGTGCGCTTTTCTACTTCAATCCGGGAGCTTTCGGGGGGCTGTTGTCCCCAAACCACAGGCGTAAAAAAACACCCTAATATAACAAAAACTAAAAAGACCATTACAGTGATTTGATCTACGATTTTCACAATATAAATCCGGACCCTTGCATTAAGTAATACTATATTATAGACGTTTTGCAAGAAAGGTCAATGCCAATAAATTTAGAACAGTGAATCTCCTCATTTTACAAGGCAGGGAGGTTCGTTGTAATATTCCGTTAACTTTTACTGTTGAATCTTAACCAAAAATTGCTATAATACAGCGGATATATAAAAATGCGCACTTTATGTCTTGACGTAATGGCATCACGAATAATACTACAGGGATACTTGGATGCCCGCAAAACAACATAAAATAATAATAATAATCGCAGTAATGTCATTCCTGATAATGCAAACCCTGATCTTTGCAAGTATACCCAAGAGTACAGAAAATGAGCCTGTAAATGTTATTGTAAAAAGCGGGACAAGCCTGAACAACATAGCCGGTCTGCTGAAAGATGACGGTATCATATACTCATCCCATCTTTTTATGCTTTATTCGTTTCTTACCAGAAGTAAGCTGATAGCAGGCGAATACGAGCTGAAAAAGAACATGTCTACCTTTGATATTATCATGAAAATGAAACATGGTGAGAGAAATATATATACATTGAAGATTATTGAAGGTTACAATATATACAATGTAGCGGAAACAATTCAAAATGCAAAAATTACGAAAAAAGATGAATTCATACGCCTCGCAACAAGCCGTGATTTTCTCGGCAGATTAAAAATAGATTCCGGTTCCTTGGAAGGGTATCTTTCACCGGATACATATTATTACAGCAAAGAAACCGATGTAGACAAGTTTATAGAAAGGATAGTGCAGAGAACTTTTAAGTTTTTTGAAAAAGAAAGTATACGGGACAGGATGCAAGAATTAAAAATGGATATTTACCAAACATTAACCCTTGCATCAATGATAGAAAAAGAAGCAAAAATGAAAGAAGAAAAACCACTGATTTCGGCAGTTTTTCATAACAGGCTCAAAAAGGATATGTCGCTCGATTGTGACCCCACCGTGGTATATGGAACAGGTGCATTTTACCGGCCGATAACAAAATCAGATCTGGCAACCCATACCCCTTATAACACATATAAGCTCCGAGGGCTGCCAAAGGGTCCGATTTGCATACCCGATAAAAATTCAATTATGGCAGCGCTTTATCCTGCACCTGTGAATTATCTATTTTTTGTCTCCAGAAATGATGGCACCCATGTCTTTTCAAATGACATGAATACACATAACCATTTTGTACACATATACCAGAGAGTAAAAAACACAAAAAAACAGTAAAAGAAGGAGGGAAGTTTATGGCAAAAGATGTAGCAGTTATTGGAGTTGGTCAGACTTCGTTTGTCAGGGGCTACGAAGGCTCGATCAGGGAATTGGCCTTTGAGGCTTTCAGGGAAGCGACGCAGGACGCAGGCATCATGCAAAAGGATATTGCAGCTTCTATTTTTTGTTCGGCGCCTGAATACGACAAACAGAGATCGCCTGCAGGCGTTCTGGCAGAGTATCTGGGACTCATTCCCCAGCCGACCTTTTATATTGAGACTGTTTGTTCATCAAGCAGCAGCGGCTTAAAGGTGGCATACAGCATGATTAAAGCCGGATTACATGATGTAGTGGCTGTTGTCGGCTTCCAGAAGATGTCGGAGATTACATCCGCAGAATCACAGGAAAGAATGGGCCGCGGCGCTGATATTCAGTGGGAAGCGCCATTTGGCACTATGATGCCTGCCTATTATGCGCTCTATGCACAGGCATATATGGCAAAAAATGGTTTAACGCATGATGATCTGAGAGATGTCCGTTTAAAATCAGCAACTTATGGCCAGGTCAACGAGAGAGCTGTGTACCGTAAGGGCATTAAGGCAGCAGACTTTGATCCGACAAACCCCGATGCTAAGATGGCAGGTGCAGTAGCATGGCCATTACGGGTTGGTGATGCATGCGCCAATGCAGACGGCGCTTCCTGCGTTATTCTGGCAAATGCAGAAAAAGCAAAGGCTTTTTCAAAGAAACCTGTATGGATCCTCGGTATAGGCGCTGCTTCCGAAGCAGTCAATATGGCTGCAAGGCCTGATTTTGCTCAGGGCCTGAGCGTCGGCTATAAAGCTTCGGCAGAGGCATACAAAATGGCCGGTATAACCGCAAAAGATGTAAAAGTTGCTGAAGTGCATGACTGTTTCACCATCGCAGAGATTATGGCATATGAAGGACTTGGATTTGCACCCATGGGCGACGGCAAGCAGCTTATTCGTGAAAAAGCAACATACAAGGAAGGTCGGATTCCTGTAAACGTTGATGGTGGTCTCCTTTCCAAGGGTCATCCAATCGGCGCAACAGGCGGATCACAGATACGTACAATAGTTCTGCAGTTAAGAGACGAGGCAGGCCCCATGCAGGTACCGGGAAGCCCGGAAATAGGTCTTGTTCACAATGTCGGCGGCGTTGGCCTGTATGGCAATGTTACAATCTTTGGGAGGTGATACGATGGGATTCGAAAAATTTGGAAGAAAAAGTTTTACAGCTATGACAAAAATGGCAAAGTTCGTCGATTTGTTAGGAGAAGGAAAGGTTCAAGGTACGGTATGTAAACAGTGCGGCGCAAAGTATTTCCCGCCAAGGGCCGATTGTGCTGCATGTCTGTCAAAAGATATGGACTGGTTTGAAATGCCGAAAAGCGGCAAGCTTGAGACCTTTACAACTGCTTACTATGCACCCTTCGGTTTTGAGAAGGATTGTCCCTATATTATGGGTGTTGTTGATTTCGGCGCCGGGCCGAAACTTTTTGCACGTCTTGCAAGCGATATTAAACCGGAAGATGCAAAAGTTGGAATGGATGTAACGATCAGACCGTTGAAGTATGATGACGGTCAGATGTCATTTGAGATTGCAAAAGCGTAGATATTGTAATATATCTCCCTGCCGGTGAAAGTATTTGCCGGTAACGGGTAAAAATCAGTACATAATAAAAAAGGCTGCCTTCGGACAGCCTTTTTTATTACGCTTTTTCAAATTTCCCATGAGCACTATTTCTATAAGGGACAATGCCGAACCTTTAAGCTCTGGTCGAACTGCCGCGCAGGGCTGTTGCTTCGCATACTTTATTGAATAAAAATGTTATACAGGCAATACAAGTTGTAAAAAAATATACGATATGTACTCCAAGAAGCATACAAGGAGTCTCCCTGCTGCAAACTTGCAGGAAATAATCAAGTTTAAATAATTCTTGACAAATTGAGCACCATAATGTAATACATTGTATTGCTATGTATTACGACAGGCAATTTAAATATTCAATAAAAGATAGGCTCTTAAATACTGGAGATGGACATGGGTAAAAATATCACTATATGTTTTCGTACCAGTGAAGATTTACGCAATGAATTGAAGAAGATTTCAAAGGAAGAAAGAAGGACTTTGTCTTCAACAATAGAGACTATTATTTATCAGTATTTGCAGAACGGGAAAAAAGATCAAAATATGAACGAAGAAAAACGTCGCTATCCGCGAAAGCAGGTTTCTCTTCCTGCCTTGGTTAGTAAACCCGGTTCAAACGATCATACAATACAGGCCGGGATAGTCTTAGATTTATCTCTTAACGGGATACAGGTTTCAATCCCCAATAATTATAAGTATAGTATACAAGAAAACGCTGAAAATGGTGATACTCCGAAGATATCTATTATCTTTACATTACCTGACAGTAAAAAACTTCTAACCATGCAATGCACGCCTCGACATGTGTATAATTCCAAAGATGAGACCAATATTGGGGCGAATTTTGTTGATACTGATTTTGCGGGTTGTCAAACACTCCAGAGCTACCTGATTAATTAATCTGCAACTACATTTATAAGGGTTTGAATTGTTTATTTTATGGTGTGAGGGTTACTATTTTTTATTGGAGGGCATTTTTACATTACAAAGTTTCGTTAATTTCTTCCTGTAGATCACAAGACCTGCCAAACCAAAAAGAAGCAGATAAAAAATGTTCGGCTCAGGGACTGTTGCGGCGACCCCGGGTACCTTATCGCTGCCACCGTCGTTAAACCCTCTGAAACGGGCAACAAAAAATTCACCTTCGTCTGATCTTGCCTGCATAAAACTGCCCGTATTCAGTTGATCCAGATTCTTTCCTGTTAGAGTAAAAGCAAAACTTGCATTTCCGCCAACACTAATCCCCTTGGATGGGTCGCCACCACCCAGAAAGTCTCCTTTTAAAGCTGCACCAATATCATATTTGCCAAATGGCGATGCACTGATAGTGTCTTTAAAGCTTGATCCACCAAGGAGGCTAAAAAAAGAGTTTGAACCAGATAGACTTACATTCGTAATATAATTGTTCGGATTATTAAATACAAACCCTGTTAAAAAACCGCCATTACTTGAAGGGCTTGTGTTTTTTAAAGTAACATCCAGTTCCGCCCTTGTTGGCGAGAAAAGTCTGTATGTAAATTCACCGATAAAATCACCGAGCTTTTCGGTGCTTCTCGAGGCATCTCCGGTAATTGTATCGGCGTAGCCTATAGCCGGGCAAAAAGCACAAAGAGTAAAGATTGATATTGCCAATACGGTAATTTGATATATTTTGCTGCTCATTTTATAAATGCTCACTTATTAACTCCACATTTTAATATATTACATTGTAATACAATTGTCAAGTCAAATATTATTTCTGTCAAATATTATTTCATTCCATGGCTCCATAAATATCTTCGGATAAACCTGCCATTATATTAAGCAAATATTGTAGCCAAATATTGCAATCCCATACGCATGCCGTGCGGAAATACAAGATAGGCGAAGCTTTCCGGTTAACAATATTCTTTTTAAAAGTACATGATTAAAAAGCTGCAATAATTTAATTCTATTTTTTAGCTAAATAAATTTGATAATTTTCCGATAATTCTATCATGCAGATAGTAGGAATCAAACAGAGGCAATCTGTGATATGCAGGAGATGTGAGTCTGAGATGTTACCTGAATATGATTATACAAACAGGGTAAGGGTTCTTGTGTGTTCCAACCCAAGTTGCCTGCACAGGGAATATCCTGATTATCCCCGCAGAAACGGCAACCAGGAAGTTTGCTATATCTGCGGCAAAATATTTAGTTTTAAACAAGATGAATTGGGGATTGTATGCCAGGAGTGTAAGAACAAGATAAGAAGAGATAGAGAACACAGACAGGGCAAGGCACGGAGAGACAGCGTACAGTGTGGCATGTAAACAATGAACTGTAAATTGCACGTGGCGGGATATCTAAATGTCCTTAAGGCAGGCCGAAGAACATTGGATATATCAAGGGATTAAGGTGTAAACGCTTAGGAGGGGCAAGGGCACGTGAGAACTTTATTAAAATATGCTGTTTTGATAGTGATTATTTTTGTTATAAACATTATTGCATTATCTAAAATAATCGAAGCATCTGATAAAAACAACAGATGGGTATTTATCTGCAATGATATAGACCAGGCAGACATGAAATACTACTATGATTCGGAGACCGTAAGATATATTTCCGATAACCAGGTAAACGTCTGGATGAAGACAGTCTCGCCATACAACAAACCGCGACTGTTACATCTTGAGATCGCGTGTGCAAGCAGCATGTTTCACCTCATGGAGAACTCTGTTGATTTCTGGGGTAACAGGTTAAGTAACTTTTATATTGCTGGAAAGTGGATCATGACACCACCAGACTCGGAAGTTTATCTCCTCAGTAAGCTTGTTTGTAAAAATTTAATAACTTCAAAGTAGATATTGGTCAATATGTGAAAAGCCTATTGATCATCCTTTTTAGGCGGAACATTTTTCTGTATTTCGTCTATTTCGTCTTCTATGTCCTTTATCTCCAGGCTAAATCTTGTGATTGAGTTTATCCTTTCTTTCAGATAGATGTCGTCTTTACTCAAAGTTTTTCCTATGGAAAGCTCATTGTAAACGTGCTGACCCATTTCCGTGTACAGTTTTTGAATATTCCTCTGAAGTTTTGTAATATCAATATACCTTTTTTTACCAATCTTTGCCTGTTTTTCTACATTAAATGCTAAATCTTGTGCCGTCTCCTTCAGTGTCTTCAATCCTTCTTCGGTCTTTTTCTTCAGTTCGTCAATGAGAGCCATTTGTTTACCCCTTTTTTATTGATCGGCAAATCGGGAATTTTTATCAAGTCTACTTTTCCCAGTTTCCCTGTTTTAATTTCTATTATACAGGGGATTGCACCTGTCCCAGTAAGGGGGGTCGCCCCCTCCACCGGCAAAAGCCCGTAGAAATATATTTTAGTATATCTATGGGTTATTGAATTTTCAAGAAACATTCGGTTGTCCGCCGCTGACAGTTTTTATGATAATAAATCCCAGAAGGAAAAACAGGGCTATTGAAAGAACAGCGGGTCTCTGGCTCCCGAAAGTCGATGAAAGATACCCGAAAACAAGTGGTCCCATTATAGCAGATGATTTACCCACAAAGCTGTAAACACCGA
Source organism: Pseudomonadota bacterium (assembly GCA_026388255.1). Lineage (NCBI taxonomy): Bacteria > Pseudomonadati > Pseudomonadota > Pseudomonadota bacterium. Next base: position 64,837 of record JAPLKC010000085.1, read on the forward strand.
AAAATTCTGATTCCTTGCCGGGCACTATGAACTGGGTGTAAAAAGCCCTTGTTGCAGCCTGAACCGTGCCTAGTCCAAACCCTGCAATAGAAGCAATTATTGCGAACAGTAATTTTGCATGAACAAAAAATATGGCAATTGATATGGCAATCCATAAAGTCAGTGAAAGTAGAATAACCCTTTTGGGGCCCCAGTAGTCAATGTATCTGGCCATCAAAAAAACACCGGCAAGGGCTGTGGCCTGTACAATAAGATACATATAGATCAATTCCTCGGATTTAAAACCGAGGGTGGTTGCCGCAAAAATACTTGAAAAAACTATTACAGTATTTACCCCGTCTTCATATATGAGATAGGCTATTAGAAACCTTCTCTGATTTTTATTGAGCCACATCTTCTTTAATTGCCCACATGTATGGCGAAAACCGTCTATGGCCGAAACAAATATCTTTGTTCCACCCTTCGGGTCTTTCGGGAGGAAGATGAAGGCAGGTAAAGAAAATACAGCAAAAAACAACGCTACCATAAGCCATACAATGTCAATCATCCCATAGCGAACAAGGAAAAGTGCAAGAAGAAGCGAAAATATTGAGCCTGCATATCCGATCCCGAAACCCCATGCAGAAACCCTGCCTTGGTGCGTAGGTTGAACAATTTCAGGCAGAAAAGAGTTATAAAAAACAAGACCGCCTTCCATTCCCACATTTGCAAGAACAATTAAAACAAACCCTGCAATGGCCATATCTTTGCTGAGAAAAGAAAAGGAAGCCACGGCAGCGATACACAAAAGCGTAAGAAATAGAAGCAGTTTCTTTCTTATCTTTGCGTAATCGGCAATGCCCCCGAGAAAGGGAGATGTTATGGCAACAATAGCCATGCTTACCGATATTGCCCTTCCCCACCATACATCTCCCATACCAGCCGTATTACCGACAATTATATTTGCATAGTAAACAGGGAAGATTGTAGCTGCTATTACGGCTGAATAGCTTGAATTGGCAAAGTCGAAAAAACACCAGGATGTTATCGTTTTGTTCATAGATGAGCTTTAACTTGTAAAAGGATAACCTGCTTTCAATAAAAAATCATGCAAATATTGTTCTAATATAAGCCTTAAAAACCTATGATCAAATCAGCTATTGACAGAACATCAATGTGATTCATATTTCAATGTTCATGCTTCCACTCCTGTATCCTTTCAAATCAAGCGTTATATAAGAAAATCCATACTGTTTTAGCGTTTCAACTATACCGGTTTTATTGGCCATTATTGTATCAAAATCTTCCACCATGACCTCGATGCGTGCAACATTCCCATGATATCGTACCCTAACCTGTCGTGTCCCCAGGCTTCGGATAAATTCCTCAGAACGTTCTATCTTTTTTAGAATCTCAATATTGATCGACGTACCGTAGGGTATCCTTGATGAAAGACAAGCAAGGGAAGGCTTGTCATGCGTCGGAAGAGAAAGTGTTTTTGATAGCTCCCGTATTTCACTTTTTCTAAGCTCAACCGTCAACAAGGGGCTCAGGACATGTTGTTCAACACAGGCCTTTCTTCCGGGCCGGAAGTCATCCATATCGTCGAGGTTCGATCCTTCTGCCACGTGAAGAAACCCTCTATCCTTTGCAATGTCCCATGCCTTATCAAAAAGATGGGTCTTGCAGAAATAGCAGCGGGAGGTGGTATTTTGAATGAAATTAAGGTCTTCCATTTCGGAAGTTTCTTCAATGATATATTCAGCTCCGAGAAGTCTCGACAGAGTCACGGCCTCTTCTATTTCTCCTTGGGGACATGTAGGGGACAATCCGATAAAGGCAAGCACATTTTCCCTGCCGAGAACGTCTACGCAAACCTTGAGAAGAAATGTGCTGTCTACACCTCCTGAAAACGCAACAACAACCTTCTGAAGGCCTTTAATAGTTTCTTCTAATTTGTCTAACTTCTGCTCAATATTCATAATTTTAGCCTGTATCAGATTGTTTGAGTAACAGCTCGTTGCCGTTTTACCTCGCAGACAGAAACAGCAAAACAGGTTGCAACATTTAAAGAAGAAAAGTTGTCTTCAGTGGGAATTTTTATGATTTCATCACATTTTTCCTTTGTGAGCCTCCGCAAACCCTCTTCGCTGCCAAAGACAAGGCATGCAGCGCCCCGCAGGTCTGTTTTCCATATAGGCGCTACCCCTTTTTCATCGAGACCATAACAAAAAACACCGGTCTTTTTCAGCATATCAATGTATCGTGCAAGGTTGACAACCCTGACTATCTTTACATGCTCAATGCCCCCTCGCGATATGCTCGCAACGGTTTGTGTAATACCGCATGAGCGGTCTTTCGGAATAATAATCGCATTGACTCCGAAACAGGCTGCGCTTCGCAAAATATTACCAAGGTTCTGCGGATCAAAAATGCCGTCAAAGGCACATAAGAGAGGGTTTTTAATGCGCTCAAGATCATGCAAAAGCTCATCAGGGTCCGTATATGAGATTTCATCCCTTTCAAGGCATATGTGGGATTTTATATCACTGAATTTTTTTAAATAGATGTCTTTTTGAAGCACCTTGAAAGAAATGCCCTGTTTCTTAGCCTCTTTAATGACTTCATCCGATACAGTCTCATAACCATGTTCTATCCAGAGCCTTCTGACAGATCCCGGATGGCTTCTAATAAGCTCGATAATACTGTTTTTGTTAGTGAGGTAAGGCATTTTTGATGTCTTCGCAGACTTTCTCAAGGAGGGATTGCGGGTTTTCACTATCCGTTATTGCCCTGCCGAGCACAATGTAATTTGCGCCCATACGAATTGCATCTTTTGGCGTAATTGTCCTTTTCTGGTCGTCCTTTTTTGATTCTATCCTTACGCCGGGAGTTACAATGATAAAATCGTTCCCGCACAGTTCCCGTATCATTGCGATATCTTCACCTGCTGCAACAACACCGTCAAGTTCAGCTTCCTTTGCAAGCAGGACAAGATTCCGGGCTAATTGAGATACAGGTATATCTATGCCCATACGCTTTAACTCAGCATCATCTATGCTTGTCAACACCGAAACTCCGATGATCTTCGGACGTTGCAGCTGAAACCTTTTCACAGCATTGAAAAGTGCAGCCCTTGCGTCTTTCATCATGGTAAATCCACCCGACGTATGTATATTCAACATATCAACACCAAGCCTTGCCGCTTCAACAACAGCCTTTGAAACAGTATTCGGTATATCGTGGTACTTGAGATCTAAAAAAACCTTGGAATTTTTCATGTTTATAAAATCTACAATCTTTGGACCGCAATGGGTAAATAGCTGTTTGCCGACTTTGAACATTCCGACATGGCCTCTAAACTCCATAACAATTCTGCGTGCTTCCTCAAAATGTTCTACATCAAGGGCAAGGATGATTTTTTCCTTCGGATCCATATCGTCTCCTGTTTAAAATTTATAAGGCAATATAAAATCTGTTGTTTCCGGCATAGCCGTTCACAACCTGTATTGAAAGGATTACCGGCAATTATTCAAGCTTGTTGTTTGAAACATATTTTATTTCTTTTACTCTTTTTTTGAGAAGATGTAAAGATACCTTTGAAAGATTTTCTGTGTTTTTGTACTTTTATACATTTGAGTACATGTCGCTTCCACCTAGTGATTAAGGCTTTTCTGAAATCTATTTGGTATCAGTAATCCAGCCCAAGTGTTGCTGCTGTACCTTCTTTAAATATATGTTTCACCTCTTTCATTTCTGTAACGATGTCCGCTATTTTGATAAGTTCGTGTGGCGCATCCCTGCCGGTTATGATCACATGAAGTGCATCATCTTTCATTGTGAGAAAATTAATCACGCTATCAACAGGGAATAGCTCCAGACTTAATGCAACGGATAACTCATCGAGAATAAGAATCTGGTATTTCTTTTTTGAGAGCATCTCTTCCATGAACAGCCATGCATTTTCAACGATTTCCATATGCGGTCTCGGGTCATCTCCTCTGAATACAAAACCCATACCAAAGAGGTATATATCTATTTTTTCCAGCATTGCCGGGCAAACCTTCTGCTCTCCCGATTTACCTTCTTCTTTCATAAATTCTATCATGAGTGTGTTCATACCATGACCACTTGCACGCAGCGCAACACCGAGTGCGGCTGTTGTTTTACCCTTGCCGTTCCCGGTAAAAACTACAATAAGTCCTTTTTTCTTTTTTTTCATAAATCCCCCTTTAAAGCATGTGAATAGTGAACAGTGAACGGTTTTGCTGGAACATTTCCCGCAGCCAGTGAGATCCGGTTAATTTAAGAATTCCCATACTCCGGCTCCGGTATTATTTTTTCACTATTCACTATTTCTCAGCCTTTTATCAGTCCCAGCGGTACAATCTTTGCGACAAGTCTGGAAATACCTGCATCATGGACAACCTGAACAACCTTTGATACATCTTTGTATGCCTCCGGCATTTCTTCGACAAGTGTTGCCCTGCTTGCAGCCCTCACATATATGCCTCTGGATTCCATTTCTTTCGAGACAGAACGTCCTTTTGATATCTTTATTGCCTGGCTCCTGCTCATAACACGTCCTGCACCGTGACATGTGCTCCCGAAGGTTTCTTCCATAGCGCGCTCTGTGCCGCAAAGCACGTAAGATGCCCGGCCCATGTCTCCGGGGATTAATACCGGCTGACCTGCTTTCATATATTTTTCGGGCAGTGCAGGGTTGCCTGCCGGAAAAGCCCTTGTTGCCCCTTTTCTGTGGACGCAGAGGGTTGTTCCTTCGCCTTTAGCTTTATCGGTTTTCTGGATATGATGTTTTTCTATCTTTGCGATGTTATGGCACACATCGTAAACGAGTGAAAGACCGATCTTATTTGCACTCATTCTGAAAATATACTCGAATGTTTCTCGCACCCAGTGTGTAATCATCTGTCTGTTTGCAAAGGCATAGTTTGCTGCAGATGCCATAGCCCCCAGATACTTCTGCCCTTCCGGCGATTCAACTGGCGCGCAGCAAAGTTGCCTGTCGGGCAACGATATGCCGTATTTTTCAGATGCCCTGAACATCTCTTTTATATAATCATCGCATATCTGGTAACCAAGGCCGCGCGAGCCGGTATGTATCATGACTGTTATCTGATCCTGAAACAATCCGAAGATACGTGCGATGTCTTCATCGTATATCTCTTTTATACATCCAATCTCTACGAAATGGTTGCCGGAGCCTAAAGTCCCGAGCTGATCCCTGCCTCTCTCGCAAGCCCTGTCCGATACATTTTCAGGTAATGCAGATCCAATCTGTCCCTCATCTTCAATGAACGGCAAGTCATCATGTGTCCCATACCCGTTCTCTATTGCCCAGCGCGCACCTTTTTTTAGCACCTTCCTTAATTCATCCCTTGAAAGTTTAAAATCCTTTCGGTGAGACCCTACTCCACTTGGAATGTTAAGGTAAAGCTTGTCGACAAGATCTTCAATTTTATGCTTAATATCCTGAACGCTCAACACGGAGCGCATAAGCCTCACGCCTCAATTTATGTCATAACCGACACCACCGGGAGAAATAATGCCTTTATTTGTATCGAATGCAGCTACCCCGCCGATAGGGAAACCATAGCCCCAGTGGATATCGGGCATTGCCATGGACATGCCTACAATGCCGGGCAGGCAGGCAACGTTCTCTACCTGTTTGATGCTCTCGTCTGTTCCCATCACACGGAACAGTTCTTCATTCAGATAAACAAGTCCGTCCACAAGCATACGGTCATGCCTTTCTACCAGATATCTGTTGTCGTCAAGTTTTCTTAAATGCTTCCGCAGATTTTCCATGATATAAGCCCTCCTGCAATGAGGGGTTGGTCTTTAAACAAAAGTGGTGTTACGTACTCAACGTTTAAAACATTGCTTTCCTTACACATCAACTATTATCGTTGCCTTAAGCATATCATTTGTTTCTTCAATAGAAAATTTGTGATAGGTAACCGCCTTGACTTCCCGTTTTATCTTGTCTCTTGAGGGGTTATATATTCCACCAATTACAGTACCCGTCAGTTTCTTGCTTTCAATCTTTAAGGACAGGTCTTTTGGTATAAAACCTTCCATATCCCATAGGTATAGAAGTTCATTGAGAAAAGCAATGAGAAGCCCTTGGTCATCTGTTAGATCGAATCTTTTTCCTTTCTCCGGTCTCCTTTCTCCTGGCTCAATGATGAGTGAAAAGAGGGCCTCTACAGCGTTTTTATAGAGGTCCTCCAGTGTTTTTCCATATATTTCAAACCCGACATCGGCTTCGTGATCTATGATTTTATAATGTTCCATGTAAAAGCCCATTGACTGATTAATAAAATGATTTGTTAAAAGGTGACCGTCTTCTCACTTTCAGCCTTTAATAATTTCTTTAATCTTCCCTGTTATCCCCACTGCTTCTTTAAGCGGCCTCTGCCATATATTTCTCCCGAATATAAGCCCTGAAGCACCGGCTTTTATGCATACCTCGGCTTTCCGGATAAGGTCGTTATCAGAAACCATTTCGCCTCCTGCAAAGATTACAGGGACGCCGCCGGTGCTTGCGATAATCTGCTTTATTGCATCGCTCAACCCTATATCATAGCTTCTATACGGCTCCGGTATTTTATCATTCTTTTTCAGGGAAGGTACATTCAGCTTTACCATGTCTGCTCCGAGCTCTGCGGCAACACGGCCTGCATACTCTATGGCATAAAGGCTGTCCTTACCGCCCTTTTCTTTAATGTCTTCGCCCCTCGGGTAAGACCAGACTATCACGGGCAATCCATATCGATGAGCCTCTTCCCTTATTTCAGAAAATTGTTCTATATCCTCATCCTGTCTTGCTGAGCCGACATAGAGGGTATAGCCGATTGCTATAGCCGAAAGGGAGAGTGCATCATTAACACTTGCCGTAAGCGTGGAGAGAGGCTCATCATCAGGCGGAATCTCCGTCTTGCCATTCACCTTCAATATGAGCGGCACTTCTCCATATATGTCTTTAAAGTACCTCCTTGCATTGCCTATATGCATAACAACCGCATTATATTTTGCTTTTTTTGCAATTTCTATAACATGCATCGGATCCCGTGCAAATGTAGCTTGAAAAAAGTCTCTCGGACCATGCTCGAGTCCCTGATCATAAGGCAATATCAGGGTTCTCCCGTTTGTTTGAAACAGCCTGTTCAACTTTACTTCTTTCGGTTCCATGCACCCTCCTTTTTAATATTTACTGTGATGAAAGAAAACAATTATATCATCTCGCAATGATAAAGGGAAAAAGTTTTCACACTAATGGAGGATGTACCTGTGGCTGTTTTATCCACTGTGAATTAAAATGCTAAAATACCCGGAAAGGATTGACATGCTTCTTAGCTTAGCCCTGTTCCTACTTTCTTCTTCTTTTTATCAAGCCGGGCTTCCTTCTGCTGTTCGTAGATATCATCCACAAGTGTGGAAAGCCTCTCCCGCCAGCGCGGATCATCCTTGTTGTACTCTATCTCTTCATAGAAATCCGATATGGTGTGGTCCTGGAGCTTGTACGGATTTGACTCGGCTTCAAGGTCAAAGACAGCATGCCTCAACTCATGCCGGATCAGTCTTTCTTTATCGGCTTTTGTAATATTGTCCCAACACAATTTGTCCAGGGTTATAATGTAATCATATCCTTCAACTGCCCCAGCCTCATCGATTGTCAAATGCCTCAAGAGGTCATTTGTTCTCATGATCCGACCGAGAACCATCATTCCACCTGTTTTTCTCTTTCTTAAATCAAAAAGCACTTTGATCTGTGCATTTTTTAACTCAGGAAAATACTGAGCCTTTATCTCCCTTAGCATTGTCACTACCTCGTCGCTCACTTCCTCGTATCTGAGTCCCATGCAACTGCCTCCTGTAAATAGATTTCTAACTTTATCCGAAAAACACTATTGTCCTGCCCTTTCAAAATATGATCTGGCTACCTGAACATCTATGTTGATCCTGTGCTTCAGTTCATCAACGTTGTTAAACTTTATTTCGTCCCTGATTCGTTCATGAAAATACAGAGAAACTTCCTTCCCGTAAAGGCTATCTGAATAATCCAATATAAATGTCTCAATAGATATGTCCCTGTTGTTAAAGGTAGGATTGTATCCAATATTTGTAACCGACCGGTATGTTTTATCATCAACTCTGACTTCACTAATATAGACGCCGTTTTTTGGGATAACCTCAAATTCGGTTTCAATATTTATAGTAGGGAAACCAATGCCACCCCCCCTGCCATACCCCCTTAATACCCGACCCTCTATTATGTAGGGCCTCCCGAGAAATACCTCGGCCTTTTTGACATCTCCAGTCATAATCAGCTTTCTTATCCTATTGCTCCCTATCTTTTCATCGTTTAAGGTGATAGCCTCCACTATATCAAAGAAGAACCCGTATTTGCCGGACAGGGTTTTAAGTATATCTGTGTTACCTTTGCCCCCCTTACCAAACTTAAAATCATACCCTACCACCAGTCCTTTAATCCCAAGCTTTCCAACCAGAATATCTCTAACAAACACCTCGGGGTCTGTTAAACGGAATTCATCTGTAAAGGGCAGCAAGAGCAATACATCAATACCGTTCTCTTCAATAAGCCTTTTTCTTATATTGACCGGCGTAATAAGTCCAAGGTGATTGTCGGGTCTTAAAACACTCAGCGGATGGGGATCAAAGGTCATGAGCATTGACGTACCGGATATCTCTGCTGCCCGTGCCTTCACCATTTCAATGATTTTTCTATGACCAAGATGGATGCCGTCATAGTTTCCTATCGTAAGAACCGGATTCGGAAAATTATCAAAATTATTGAGAGATTCGAAAGTTTTCATACACTCCTCTTGACATATGCATCATATCCATATAAGTTAAACATTGTGCCGAAGTGGCGGAATTGGTAGACGCGCTAGATTCAGGGTCTAGTAGGCTGTAAGTCTGTGTGGGTTCGAGTCCCGTCTTCGGCATTTAAATTTTCGTATGTTTAGCTGTAAACCAGTCTATTAATCTCCTCGCAATGCTTATATTCCCAGGAATTTCAGGCAGATTGCCTGCCTTAAACCACCCTGCATCGGCTATTTCCTCTCCGTCGATTTTTATCCTGCCCCCTGCGTAGCTTGCAATAAAGGCTATCATAAGAGAATCAGGAAAGGGCCATGGTTGGCTTCCGAAGTAACGTATGTCTTTCACATCAATGCCGACTTCTTCTTTTATTTCTCGCTGTACCGTCTCCTCAAGGGTTTCGCCTGGCTCGACAAAACCGGCAAGCACACTATATAAGTCACCCTGGAAACGTTTGGCCCGGGCAAGCAATACCATATCTTCATGCTCAACGAGGACGATAACGGCAGGTGAAATCCTGGGAAACATTATAAAATGGCAGTTCGGACATTCCTTCGCCCGTATATCCTCTCTGTTTGTTGTCTGTCCCCCGCATCTCCCGCAGAATTGGTGCGTTCTATCCCAGTCAGCTATCTGAATTGCTCTGACAGCAACTTTATACAGACTTTCCTCCAGATGTCCATAGAGTTTCCACAGGCCCTGAAACATAGTACCTTCAGGAGCGTCACAGGTATCAGGTAATTCCGCAGAAAAACAATCACGCCCATCAAGTATCCCTAGATAATGATGATGTACTATGGATAATCCAAGCTCGGCAGGTATTGTTAGCAAAGGTACGGATACCGCGTCTCCGGCCACCCTGACAAGCATCCTGTGCTCTTTAAAAATAAACCACAAAGCGGCAGACCTTGTTTGTTCGTGCTGCGGATTTATAGAAGGGATAAATTGCCCTGACATGCTGAAAAAAATACTTCTTATGACAGGCAAAGTCAATAGCATCGACTTTCGTTTTAAACTCAATTATGGTATATGTTTTAACATGTCAGGATTTAAAGGAAAAACAGGTTCGGGCGATCATAGCAACAAGCAAATCGTGAGGCTCGACAAAAAAGGTAAAGCCCCCGCTTCCAGCCAGATGGTAGTTCTGCGCAGAGAGGTTGCTCAATTAAAGGTATCCGAACGAAAAAATAAACGTATAAAAGAGATGCTGCAAAAAAAGACACATGCATTGGGGGAGAGGGTTAAAGAATTGAATTGCCTCTATACCATTTCCAATCTTGTTGAAAAATACCCCATCTCTCTTGACAGGATCCTAAGAGGCATTGTGGATATTATCCCCCCTGCCTGGCAGTACCCTGATATTACTTGTGCAAGAATCAACATCGGGCAGCAGATTTATGTAACGTCAAACTTTACAGAAACACCATGGAGACAATCCTCTAATATATTGATTCACAGGGTAAAAGAAGGCTCTCTGGATGTGTATTACCTCGAAGAGCGGCCTAAGTGTGGTGAAGGACCCTTTCTTAAAGAGGAAAGAAGCCTCATAAACGCTATCGCGAAGCGCATCGGCGACATTATTGAAAGAAAACGTTTGGAAAAACAGGTCCTTGAAATCAGTGAACGTGAACAGCAGAGGATAGGACAGGACCTGCATGACAGTTTATGCCAGCAACTTACAGGCATTGCCTTCCTCGGCAAAGTTTTACAGAAGAAGATGAAAAGAAAATCCTTTGAAGAAGCACGCAACGCCGGCGAAATGGTATCCTTGATTGACGAGGCCATTACACAGACAAAAGGAATTGCACAGGGACTTTATCCGGTGAGACTTGAGGTGAATGGTCTTATGGCAGCGCTTTCCGAATTGTCGCGGAATATGGAAAAGATGTTCGGTATAACGTGCATTTTTGAATATGATAAACCCGTGCTTTTTTATGATAACATGGTGGCCATTCATATTTACAGGATTATCCAGGAGGCGGTTAACAATGCCATTAAACACGGAAAGGCAACAAAAATTGTAATCAAATTCAGTGATGATAACGGAGTATCGGTTCTTACAATTAAAAACAATGGTCGCAGTGCCCATAATATTGTAAAAGAAAACATGGGTATGGGCATCAGCATTATGAAGCACCGTGCGAATATGATAGGAGCATACCTTGATATTAAAAACTTTTTGAAAGGCGGCACCATAGTCACATGTTTGTTCGAAAATAAACAAGGGGAAGGGGGGGCAGGCAAGTATGAACAGAAAGCAGAATGACTCCATAAAACGCAAACGAAAAATATTTATTGTAGACGATCATCCTGTCGTCCGCAAAGGCCTTTCCCAGATGATCAATCAGGAAACAGACCTGACGGTTTGCGGTGAGGCGGACAGTGCACAGCATGCACTTGAATCCTTAAAAAAGTCTCAACCGGACTTAATGATTGTCGATATTTCCCTCCAGGGAATTGACGGTATAGAATTGATCAAAATTATCAAGGCACGTTACGGCACTCTGCCGGTACTGGTTGTATCCATGCACGATGAGTCTCTGTTTGCCGAACGCGCCTTACGGGTAGGCGCAAGAGGTTATATTATGAAACAGGAAGCAATAGAAAAAATGATGGAGGCTATTCGCAGGGTATTACGGGGAGAATTGTATATCAGCGAGGGGGTGAGCGCAAATATCGTAAAAAGGTTTATTGACGGAAAGGCCGCGAACACTCAATCTACCATTGAAGTTCTGAGTGACCGGGAACTTGAAGTATTTCAATTAATAGGACAGGGCATAGGAACACGCCAGATAGCGGATAGTCTAAATGTCAGTATAAAAACGGTTGAATCTTACCGTGCAAACATAAAAGAAAAATTAAAGCTTAAAAACGCAACCGAACTGATGAAACATGCTGTACATTGGGTAGGGAGCAGATAACATTAGGTCTACAACACGTATAGTGTAAATCCCCATTTAAAAGATAGTATTAACCCTTATCTATAAATTAGCTTGCGCCTGATTGTGCAAAGTGGGTCTTATAGGTTTTATTTAAACTGTAAGCTTACTATGTTCAGTACCGAGGTGGTATATGGAAGCATCAAACAAAATTATAGCATTCAAGACATTCGGAAAGACTCTGCATAATACCTCAAATGATGATGTATCGGAGAAGGCCGTAAGCGCTGAAGAAGAGGAAACACTTGTCGGAAAGGCAAGGAGTATCCTCGATGATATGGAAGAACTGTGGGAAATTGATCATGGGACCGTTGAACTGAGAGATAAAATGCACCTGTTGCGCTACTACTTAAATAGAATGCGCCGGCAAAGCTGTGAAGACAATATTAAAAATCAATAAAAGAGGAGGATTAACATGTCAGCCGTCAATGATGCACTTCAAAAAGTAAAAAAGGAAGACCCGAATCAGCCGGAGTTTCAACAGGCTGTAAAGGAGGTAATGGAATCTCTTGAGCCTACCGAGAGCAAACACCCGGAATTTGTAAAGGCAAAGATATATGAGCGTATAGTTGAACCGGACAGAACGATTATCTTCAGGGTTCCCTGGGTTGACGATAAAGGCGAAGTTCAGGTAAACAGGGGGTTCAGGATACAGTTTAATAATGCCATCGGACCCTACAAGGGCGGTTTAAGGTTCCACCCGTCGGTAAATTTTAGTATTTTAAAATTTCTAGGTTTCGAGCAGATTTTTAAAAACTCTCTTACCACCCTTCCTATGGGCGGTGCCAAGGGTGGCTCGGATTTTGACCCGAAGGGAAAGTCCGACAACGAAGTTATGAGATTCTGCCATGCCTTTATGAGAGAGCTTTTCAGACACATTGGCCCTGAAATAGACGTACCTGCAGGAGACATCGGTGTAGGGGGACGTGAAATAGGTTATATGTTCGGTTATTACAAAAAACTTGTGAATGAACATACAGGTGTGCTTACAGGAAAGGGTCTTGAATACGGCGGTAGCCTTATAAGGCCTGAGGCCACAGGATACGGCGCCGTATATTTTACAGCCGAGATGCTGGCGTCAAGGGGTATGGATTTCAACGGAAAGGTTGTTGCTGTGAGTGGCTCAGGGAATGTATCACAATATGCCGTAGAAAAGGTCAATCAACTCGGGGGCAAGGTGATCACGCTCTGCGATTCCAATGCTACAATAGTTGATGATGAAGGTATTTGCGGTGAAAAATTTGATTATGTCATGGAACTGAAGAATGTGAAAAGAGGAAGAATTAAGGAATATGCAGATAAGTTCGGGACGGTCTGCTATATGGGAGACAATGTCTGGGATGTTATAAGGGAGCAGGGAATTAAAGTAGATGTCGCCCTGCCTTGTGCCACTCAGAATGAACTTGACGGCAAAAATGCGGAAGCCCTTGTAAAGAACGGATGTATCTGTGTCGCAGAAGGGGCTAATATGCCTTCAACTCCTGAGGCTGTTAAGATTTTTCAGGAAAACAACGTACTATTCGGACCCGGCAAGGCAACCAATGCCGGAGGTGTATCCGTATCAGGGCTTGAGATGAGTCAGAACAGCCTTAAACTTTCATGGTCAAAGGAAGAAGTCGACAAGATGCTACTTGATATCATGAAAAGTATACACAAGTCATGCATTGAAGCCGGTGAAGCATATGGAAAAAAAGGAGATTATGTTGCAGGCGCAAATATTGCCGGATTTGTAAAAGTTGCCAAGGCGATGCTCGCATACGGAATTGTTTAATATGAACAAGGTAATGTATTCCATTCTCAGAGTCCTGGACAGGCAGCAGAATATCATGGGTTCAACAGAACTCTCGAGAGAGTTGCTGCCTCACGGGATTGAGCTTTCCGAGAGAATGGTGCGTCATTACCTTAAGATGCTTGACGAGAATGGATTAACTTTTGTCCAGGGCAAGAGGGGGAGGACTATCACTGAAAAAGGAAGGTCAGAGCTGAATAATTCCTTTGTCTCTGAAAGGGTAAATTTCGTTATCAGTAAGATGGACAGTCTTTCCTATTTAACTGATTTCAACATAGATGCCATGAAAGGGAATATCATACTTAACATATCCTTTTTCCCTGAAAAGAAACTGAGGGACGCATTAAGGGTGATGTCAGAGGTATTCAATTCACCCTATGTTATGTGCAATAAAATTATAATGGCAAAGAGCGGGGAAAGGATTGGAGATGTTGTTATCCCTGAAGGAACAATCGGACTAGGGACAGTATGTAGTATTACATTAAACGGCATATTCCTGAAGACAGGGATACCTGTTGCTTCTAAATATGGTGGCGTAATAGAAATTCAGGAAGGGATTCTAAAAAGATTTGTTTCGCTGATCAGCTATGAGGGGTCTTCATTGGACCCGCTTGAGATTTTTATCCGTAGCCGGATGACTGATGTTACCGGTGTTATAAAACAAAATTCCGGAAAAATACTTGCAAGCTTCCGGGAAATCCCTGTAGTCAGCGTAAATGAGGCAGAAAACTTAAGTAATAAGATGATAAGGAAAGGTATCGGAGGCAAAATCATCTTTGGCAAGCCGAATCAGCCCTTACTGGATATCCCGGTAGGGGCCGATAAAGTCGGCATGATAGCAGTGGGCGGTCTTAACCCCATCGCCGCCGCAGAGGAGTCCGGGATACACACGGAAAGTATGGCAATGTCCACCCTTTATGAGTATTCCAAGCTATTGAGTTTTAATGATGCAGTAAGCTCTATTTTATATCAATGAAGAATTACGCCCGCAGGCCTTAGCCTGCGGGCGAAAAATATCCGCCATTCATTTCCATTCACAGAGTGGGCATTCTGGCATTTTTCGTAAAGCAGTCATGGAGATTTTCCCCTTATTATATTCTTCCCTTTTTTTACATTTATAATCTTTTTTTACATTTGTACAATATGTCCTGTTAAGTTACGCTTCCGAGTATTTATATTGTTCAATTGGCTAATAAATATTTGTTTGTATTTTTTATGTTTAAAAGGTATATTCCTTATGTATACAAATAAAAAATAGGACGTAAAATATGACAGTACAAAAGATGACTGGTAGCCCGGATTTTTTATATCTGCCTTTGGAAAATATTGTCGTTGAAGAACAGATCAGATCAGGAATAGATATAGAAGGGGGGTCTTTTAAAACCCTCATGAAATCAATCAAAAACCGGGGCATACTTGAACCCGTCCTTGTAACACCGAAAGACGGCAAGTACCTACTCCTCTGTGGGGAAAGGAGGTATCTTGCCGCTTCGAAGTTGGGCATGGAATCCATCCCGGCAATGGTTGTCGATGCGATTACCCAGCATGATGAGATCCTTGCCTTTCAACTAACTGAAAACCTCCAGCGGGAGGACCTCAACCCTATTGACCAGGCTAAGGGCATACTGGCATATATACAGGCAAAACACCCCAATATGGAGTTTAATGTGGACAGAGTAACGAGCGTGCTTGTAACTGTCATGCGCTCGCCAGATCGTGCTTCTGAGGATTTTGCATTCAATGTGAATGCAATTGCTGAAATCTCAGGAAAGTCTTATCCCACACTGTTTAGGATGATTTCACTTTTAAAAAATCCCGTTGAGATTCAGGAAGCAATTCGGGAAGGAAATCTCCCTGTTTCGCAAGGTTATCTTTTTGCTGCCAACTTAGATTGCCCCAACATGGCAAAAATATTCCAGGATATTACGAAGAAACCGGTAACCTATCTTAAATTAAAGAAGATGCTCACGGCACATAAGAAAGTAAAATCGATAAAAAATGACACAAAATCCATATCCATGACGCAGCAGGTTGCCAACTTACGATCTATCAGGTCTTACATTGAGACGGGCACTATAACATACACAAAACCTGACTTTGAGATGTTCCTTGATGAACTTCGATCCTTAATTTCCTTGGTACAAAAGCGGGTACTGACAGCCCCAATGCCTACCCCGGCAAATAATACTTCAGTCAGGAAACCGCCCCCGCAGGTATGAGGAAACTTGTAAAGAAAATCTAATTATAAGAGGTTAATATAATGAGTATGCAGGAAAACTATGCTCCCGTAATAATATTAATACCATTTTACCATCATTAGTTAAATAACAGCCCATACTAAAGCCATTAAGAGAAGATCCTTGGAAAGCTGTATTCGGGTAAGCTTTTATTTACAGAAGGCAAATAAATTAAACATACGGTTTTGTGCGGCGGGCACCCTCCTGCCTTTGAAAACCTTAGAAACCTTATAATTACTAAAGCTCTGGTTAGATGTGTGCATCATAAAAGTACAGAACAGGCATATATATATGCCTGTTCTGTACTTTATATAACGTTCCCGGCTCAGACACACGGTTTATCCATGTTGCCTGAGCCGTTTTCGGGAGGCAAATCAGCTCTTTGTCGTCCCTCAGGCATAATTTAATCCCAGAATTTCCACCAGGGTTTTTTCACCTTAATTATCTTGCTTTGCAAAAACTCCAGTTCGGTCTTAAGTTCCGGAGAAAGATCGGCCGGCATTTTATTTGGCATGTATCCCCATTCAAATTTTTTGCAGCGGTCATGGAACGCACGACTCCATTCTTTCTGAACCAACCTGCCAACAGGATCAATCGTTCCGGTTTCCGCAAAGGATTCTGAATCCAATTGTGGACTAAGCATGAAACGACGGTCTGATGGAGCAAGTCCTTTTTCTGAAGAAGCCGCAAAGACTTCCTTAATAGCCTCGACATTCAGGTTGTCACCGAAAACAGCGATGCAGAATTCACGCTTGCCGCCTTTCATCATTTCAGTGGTGTCACCCGACCGCAACGTGCAACCGACGATCTTCTCGGGACTAATGTTTCGCATAAAAATATCCCATGACTTTGCTCCATAGAAGCCTCCACCCAATTCATAAATATCAAAAACAACACACACACCTTTCATCATAGCCTCCTTTTATTTACCTAACAATTAATATGCTGCACTAATATGCTGCAATTAATATGCTGCAAAATAGGAAAATACAGGGGTAATTCGTTGAGAAGAAACAAAGATAATGTTTTATGCTTTTCACCCATTATGGCATTATTGCACGCCCTCACCAATCCCCCAAATTATAGACATTTAATTCTGCCTGCCCTTTTTCTTTCTATTTTCCTTCAAACTCAATAAAAATGCAACTGTTTTTTACTGGAGTTTCCTGACTTTTTGGAGCAAGGCCGGTATACTGTTTCCCTCCCCATCGCAAGAGGGTGCCCCGGACTCCCCCCCTCTAACTTGTAATACTCACTAATTTGATTCCTCTGTGAGTTAGCATGAGGACATGGTTCTTATTTATTATTTGTCCACGAAAAGTACGCCTGCTATTGCGTAATCATGCTTTGCCATGTCCTTCAGGATAATCTTAACAGTATCCGGTTCCACATCGAGACTTTTTACCACAGCATCGGTTATTCCTGCCACGAGTTTTCTCTTCTGTTCCACTGTTCTTCCCTCAATTAAGTTGACCTGAATGATCGGCATGAGACCTCCTTTTTTTTATTAATATACCCCTACGGGCTATATAAAGCTCTCTCTCCATATAACCCCGCAGTCATGAAAAGGTTTTTGAGAGAAAGTCCAATGGGGTCAAGCTTATTTTTGCAAAATCGAGATTCCTTCTCTTTTTTCTTTCCATTTTCCTGCTATTTTAACAAGCTGTCAAGAAATATTTAGCGGACAACATGACAATCCCCCTCAGGCAATCTTCTGTTCTTGGGACAGATTCGCCATTTCTCATAATAAACCCGGATATGTCATTGGCAACGGTGTCGGGTTGTTCTAAGCAAACCTTCGTAAGGCGAGGAAGCTTGGTTTTTTGCATAAGCAAAAGTTTCGAAGCCGAACACGAGCGAATGAAGCCGCCGGAGCGTACTGAGCGTGTTTGCCGGGGACAGTCCGGCATCGATACTTATCTTAATGGAAAGTTTGGGATAAAACCAGGAAGACCGATTGAAGAAGGATGGAAAAGGCACTGTATGCTGACCGTTCTGTCAAACATAATCAAATCCCCCGGCAGAGCCGGGGGATTGCCTGTTTTAATTAATTTTAAGAAAAGCTTAAGCAGGTTTAATTCTCTGTATCTCCTTTTAAAACAACAGAGTTTACAGTTTAAACAACAGATCCGTATAACTCGGCACAGGCCACATATCTTTAGGAACAATCATCTCTATAGCGTCAATATCTGTGCGCAGGCTCTGCATTGCTGGAACAATATTGTCGCGGCAGCTTTCAGCCTTTTTAACAACATCGTCAATGTCTTGCGCCTTCTTTAATGCAGTTTCAAGCTTTGATAGGCTCTTATATGATGACACAAGCAAGGCACTCAGCTTTCCAAGAATGTCTTCCTGAACAGAAGCAGGAACTGATACAGCCTTAAAACTGGATATGGAATTGGCCAAGAATGTCGCATATTCCGTTGCTGCCGGGATAAACTGTTTCTTAACCATATCTATTGCTGCCAGACCTTCAATGTTGATCTGTTTTGCATAGGCATCGACATAGATGTCATAGCGTGAATGTAATTCTTTATGCGACAGTACATCATATTTTTCAAAAAGTTTCAGGGCTTTGTTCGCAACAAAAGCCTTTAATGCATCAACAGAATTTGTGACATTGGGCAGCCCCCTCTTTTTAGCCTCATCTACCCATTCTTCTGCATAGTTGTTCCCGTTAAAAATAACCCGGCTGTGTTTCTTGTAAATTTCTCTGACAATCGCTGTTACCTCGGCATTCTTGTTTTTAGCTTTTTCCAGGCGGGTGGCTATTTCGTCAAGGGCTTCGGCTGCAATGGTATTCAAGGCCACGTTGGGTCCTGAAATTGACTGTGACGATCCAACCGTCCTGAATTCGAACTTATTGCCGGTAAAGGCAAAGGGAGAGGTTCTGTTGCGGTCTGTATTATCCTTGGGGAACATAGGAAGTGTATCCACACCGACATTTACAAATTGCGCGTCTTTGGTGGAGATCTTTTCGCCTTTTGCGATTTTTTCCAGAATCTCCGTCAATTCTTCGCCCATAAATATGGATATAATTGCCGGTGGTGCTTCATTGGCTCCCAGGCGATGATCGTTGCCGGCATGCGCGCAGGTAGCCCGCAGTATATCGGCGTGGGTATCGACAGCCTTGAGCAAGGCGCTTAAAAATATCAGGAACTGGACATTTTCACCGGGTGTATGGCCTGGTTCCAATAAATTTATGCCGTCATCCGTTGAGAGAGACCAGTTATTGTGCTTGCCGGAACCGTTAATACCTGCATAAGGTTTTTCGTGAAGCAGGCACACCAGGTCGTGACGTAAGGCAACTTTTTGCATGGTTTCCATGACTAATTGATTGTGATCGGTGGCAATGTTCGTTGTAGTGAAAAGAGGGGCCATTTCATACTGCGCCGGTGCTACTTCGTTGTGCTGAGTTTTTGATGTAATACCCATTTTCCATAGCTCTGTATTAAGGTCCTTCATATAATCGGAAACCCTGTCCTTAATTGCACCGAAATATTGGTCTTCAAGTTCCTGGCCTTTAGGTGCGGGAGCACCAAATATTGTTCTTCCAGCTAACATAAGATCAATCCGCTCCTGATACAGTTTTTTATCAACCAGGAAATATTCCTGTTCAGGGCCTACGGTGGAGGTAACCCTTGTGGAGCTTGTATTGCCCATAGCCTTCAAAACACGGAGGGCCTGTTTTGATACAGCTTTCATGGATCGCAGCAAAGGAGTCTTCTTATCAAGGGCCTCCCCATAATATGAATAGAAGGCTGTGGGAATCGTTAGGGTAACATTACCGGCTTCGTCTGTTTTCAGGAACGCGGGCGAGGTACAATCCCAGGCCGTGTATCCTCTCGCTTCGAATGTGCTGCGCAAACCGCCGCTTGGAAAGGATGATGCATCCGGTTCACCCTGAATCAGTTGCTTGCCGGAAAATTCCATAATCCCGCTACCATCGTCTGCCGGGGATATAAAGGAATCGTGCTTTTCGGCTGTTACTCCAGTCAGGGGCTGGAACCAATGCGTATAGTGAGTTGCGCCTTTCTCGATAGCCCAATCCTTCATGGCATTGGCAACCACGTCCGCAACATCAGGCCTCAATGGCACATCCTTTTCAATCGTTTCCTTTAATGCCTTATAAATCTCTTTGGGCAGCCGCTCCTTCATGACCTTATCATTAAAAACGTTAGATCCAAATATCTTCGTAAGCTCCACAATTTCCTCCTTTTGTAGAATATACCACCCTATGGGAGGCACCTTTCATAATATTGATTTATATAACCAAAGTAACAGTGTAATAAATGAAATTTATCCCTTAATTCAACCGTACTGTGATTATTCTCCCATATTGACTCCATATGATCCAGAACATTTTGCATGCTATATACAAGACCTTCCAATTCTTCTCTGCCAAGCTCTTCTTTTTGCTCTTCCCTTCTCAAGGGGACTGTTGATGTGCATGTATTCTTTAAAGTTATTATATTATTTATTGATTCCATATGCCACCTCCTATGCGGAGTTATTAAACTGTTTTATGGAGTCCAAACCTTGGCTATCTTGAATAGCGTTGTTCGATTCTTCTAAAAAAGTCCTCTTAGATCGGTGAGGGACGATAAATCTGCACTTCGATGTGCAGACATGCTAGTATAAAATTACAAGTAACAAATGAATCCTTTTTGTTAACCTGCATGAGTTATGCATCATGAGGAACGACGAAATGACAGACAAGACAATCTTACGGATTCATCAATAATTTGAATACAACTTTGAGACATGGAAACCGGATTTACGCTGGTGGAGAGCGCCTGCATCCACATCATCCAGGTATAATCATTCTTTACAAATCAATGGAGGCCGGAAGCTGATTTTTAAAAACATTGCCTTGTTTCATGTACGGCACTTAAAGACGCGGAGGTTCTTATTTTGGCCCTCGGTCTTACCGAGATATGGGAGAACAGGTAGATGGCTCCCTTATCTGTCTTCCATCAGGACCTTATGTGAACGAAAACGGGGATGTGAACAGAGCAATCTCGGCAAATCCTTATTTACCGAAGGCAGAGAGCCCTTACACGTTAACAGGGACACGATATGTTTCATCATGGACAATTTTTTTCGTATCTTTTCAAATGAATAGATAAATCATTGCTTCTTACGGTGGACATTTCGCACAAATAGACCTGAATTGCATGGTACTCAGATAGCGGTCGCCCCTGTCAGGCAATACGACAACAATAGTACCATGATCTATGTTTCTGGCTATCTGTAATGCTACCGCAGCAGCAGCCCCGCTTGATGTTCCGACAAAAATCCCTTCTTTCTGGGCAAGCAGTTTTGTTACTTCAAAGGCCTCACCATCTCCAACAATAATCTTATCATCCAGTGTTTCGGGCTGATATATCTTTGGCACCATAGATTCAGTCAAATTTTTCAGTCCCTGGATCGTATGACCCATAGTCGGCTCAACACCAATAACCTTTATTTGAGGTTTTTTTTCTTTTAAATATTTCGAAGTACCCATCAGTGTCCCTGTAGTTCCCATACCGGCAACAAATATATCAACCTCCCCATTTGTTTGTGCAAAGATTTCAGGGCCTGTTGTTTCATAGTGTGCAAGAACATTATCGTTATTGTCATATTGGTTTGGCATAAAATATTTATCCGGCTCCTTTTCAAACAACTGGTAAGCTCTCCGAATCGCACCGTCAATATTCTCCTTTGCCGAGGTAAGGAAAACCTCTGCACCGAGACCCTGGAGTATAAGCCTTCTCTCCATGCTGACGCATTCAGGCATACATAGATTAACTCTGTATCCTTTCGCGGCGCCTATCATCGCAATTGCGATGCCTGTGTTACCGGAAGTAGGTTCAAGAATGATTTTATCCTTAGTCAATTCACCGCGTGCTTCCGCTTTTGTTATCATATAGAGGGCAGGACGGTCTTTTACCGACCCTCCGGGATTACATCCTTCAAGTTTGCATAATACCTTTGTGTTCGGATTTGGATTGACGTTCATCAATTCCACAAGGGGTGTATTCCCGATTGCAGACAAAATATTCATAAACTTTACCTCCCGCAATTAGTGTTCCGCCTTCAGTCAAAAGAGATTACCAGAATAATTTATATTTCACAAGAGAAACACCTTATACCGTAGGATAGTTTCTCATAAGCCACAGCTTGATGTGTTTGCGCTCCCATGGTACTGTACCGCAATCTCCAAGGATTTTTTTCTTCATTGCAGTTCGCACAAACCTTCCAGTGTCCGCACCTTATATTGGCTACAAGCCGGGTATCACATTCAAGACACTATAGATTTGTCCAAACATCCCCACAAAAAAACCCCATTATCAGGGGTCTTCAAGTAACAACTCTATTTCGTGCGGAATTTTAAGAAAAAAAGAAATGCCGAGGAACGGAATTGAACCGCTGACACGGGGATTTTCAGTCCCCTGCTCTACCGACTGAGCTACCTCGGCATCGATTTTATTTAAAACATAACTGCCCAGTGTATGTCAAGATATTCATGCTACTCAAATCCATCATCTGTTTTTTTATCTTGCAATATAGAGGAATCTATATACAATGTTTTTTATTATTTTAATGAGGAATTTGGGACTTGTCGCAGAAACATTATGATGTTATGATTTGATGCTATGAGGGCAGGGTTTTACCAGTTTGAGCCTGTTTTCGGGGAAAAAGAGGGAAACATTGAGAAGGTCTTGCATGCCCTCAAGGATGTTGACGCTGACCTTATTGTGCTGCCTGAGCTCTTTGCCACCGGTTATCAGTTCATCTCACATGAAGAAGTTGACCGACTCTCGGAACAGGTGCCTCAGGGTTATACTACAGAGATACTGGTCGGACTTTCACGCAGTAAGGGTATGTATATTGTGGCAGGAATTCCTGAAAAACATGGGGAGAAGTTTTTTAATTCGGCCATTCTGACCGGGCCCGACGGATATATTGGCATCTACCGTAAAACACATCTTTTTTTTGAGGAAAATATCTGGTTTACTCCTGGTGATACCGGCTTCGAGGTCTTTCATACAGCCATCGGTCGGATCGGCATCATGATTTGCTTTGACTGGATATTCCCGGAATCAATGAGGACTCTTGCCCTTAAAGGTGCAGAGGTGGTGGCACACCCGGCCAATCTTGTTTTACCCTACTGTCCTTCTGCCATGCCTATCCGCTGCCTTGAAAACAGGGTTTATGCCGTAACAGCGAACAGAATAGGCACAGAAAGCAGAAAAGAAGGGCAAACCCTTAATTTTATAGGTACAAGCCAGATTGTGTCGCCGGATAGCACTTTATGCGCTAAGGCTCCGGAAAACGAAGAGTCGTTGGGAATAGTTGACATTGCCCCGGAAAAGGCCAAAGACAAATCCCTGAACGCCTTCAACGATCTGTTTCGCGACAGAAGACCCGGTATGTATCGGAATGCCTGATTGCCTTGCTCCTGTGAATGACAGCGCTACCGATAATAAAGATGAACCGCTATTACTTTATGTCCATTCATACAGCAGCCGGGGTTTACAGGTACGTCCAGTCAGCAAACTACACTTTTTGTAGTTATTTAACAAAATATCGTGTTTTTTAATAGGATTTTTAATAGTAGCTTAATTGTAAAATACCTCTCTTCAGTGATTTTAAATAATTATTGATATGGTATAAATATTGCTTTATAAAAAATTAATATAGGGGGGTCTGTTGAAAACCAACAACAAAGGTTTTACTTTAATTGAACTCATTATAATTATTGTAATCCTTGGTATTCTGGCGGCGGTCGCGGTTCACAAATATTTAGATGAGGAGGAGCAGTGAAAAAGGTGCAGCAGACGGCCTTTTTGGTGCAATGAGGTCTGCTTTGAATATTTATTTTTCTAACTATATTTTAAAAGGAGGAAATTTAAGATATTTTCGGGATCAGGTTGCGATTTCAAGTTTTGTGAAAGTGCCTAACGATAGTATGGGCGTTACCGGAAGAGAAACTTTAATTATGGATAAACAGTTTACCGGAATTTTACAAATTGCTAATCCTTCAACAATTAGAGACTATCCCTGTCCTGACGGCGGTTGCAGGCAAATGCAATTTCAATTTAAAATCGGAGCAATTTTAATTGTAAATTTTAACCGTGATGGTCCTTCACTAACCCCTTCATATCAGGATTTTAAAGGGTCGTTGTAGAATCCGAAGGGGATAAAAATAAATTCGTTTATTCCGTAATAATTTAAAAATCTATTAACAAAATAATGCATAACAAATTTATGGTTTTCATCAAGTAATATCATATTCTCCTTGACATGATATTATGATACGCACAATCCTTCTTATAACAGTCTCTGTAAGGGAGGATGAATATGCCACGACCGAAATTGAATATTGATCCAGAAACCGTAAGAAAAGCAGAAAAAGAACTCAGTAAGATCAAGGAAAGTAAACTCTCTATTCAGCTCAAAGGTATTATTGCCGCATCGAGTCATCCCGTCCATCAGATTGCAAACCCCTGCCCTATTTTATTCATACATATTTGCTCAATCCTCAGGACCTTCATGCGATCCATATTATGCCCAATGTAATTTCTGAAACATGTACATGAATCCTGGGAATGTTATTTTCAATGTCCCATGGTACAAAGTAAGTTAGATCTTCAATTTCCTGTTTAAAACCGGAATGAAACTTTTTCTTCAGTAAATCCCTTATATCGCTGATTGTACTGATCATGGCCCTGTCAATCCCTATACCGCGATTCATCTCTTGTAAATATGGAACCGTCTTTATCTGATCCAGGGCCTCCTGAGAATGTACCCCGTCCACTTTCTTTCTCAGGACATATATGTTCCCTCTGTCCCGAAATATCAGAAGTATTGGATTAACCCTGACAATTGCTCCTCGAATCCTCAGTCCGGATACGGACTTCTCTACTTTTTTCAAAAATGTTCGCTGTTTAACAAGAGCAGAAAAGAAAAGCGGTGATATCCTTTCGAAGATATAGTCTACGCCTTCATGATGAAATTCCTTCAATCTGGTAGGATCAAAACCAAAGCTAAGTAGATCTGATATCTTCAGCGGTTGCAATGTCCGGGTTTCCCTGTTCTTCAGGCAATTATGCAGATAAGGTCTTTTATAAAAAGGAAGGCCTTCGATAAAAGAGGTCGGTTCTCCTTTCAAACTGCCCGGCAAACTTCGAAGCATCCCCTCGTCCCCCCATATGCCTGCATCCTCCTCGTCCAGGTTCCACGGCGAATAAGGCTGAACGGGTAACTCCCTGATTCTGTCCGAAAAGGAAATCTGCTCGAGGGATTCTCCTCCGGTGTAACCAATAAGCGTAGAGATGCGTCTATGGAACCCGATCAATTTTGTTGTAAGCCGGGTAAACATAAAGTGCATGAGAGGGTTTGAAGCCCCTGACAAAAGCTCATCATTAAAAAGCTGTGTTAAGGTCCTATAGACTGAACGAAATTCTTCAATTGTCCTTTTGACCATATCCTCGTTATCATGCATATCAATGACCGGTTTCCTCTTTTTGAGGTTGAAAAGAGTCCGGATCAGACGGTCTTTAAGATTTTGAGATTGAACAGAATCCGGGATGAATACCATAAAATTCCTCCATTCGTCCGGCACACCATTTCCTATAAAATCCGCAAGGTCTTTCCAGCCGAGTCTTGTGTAAATTTCATATGTAGATTCACCATGAGGAACGATGTTATCGAGAAGACCAACGGCGTTTCTATCATTTAAAAACTCCATGAAGGCATTGAGAATCATGTTTCCTAGGCCTAAACCCCGAAACGACGGCATGACCTCTACATAGACAAGGTAGTAGCACGGAACAAACCTTTTCAGGTATAACATGTTCAGATAGCCGAGGATTTCTCCTTCTTCGGTATGAATCTCAATTGTGTGAAAATGCCGGCAGGCTTCCCTTGGCCTGAAGTGCTCAATCTTGGTTCCGCGAACAGTCCGGTCGATCAATTTATTGAGGCCGGTGAACGCTTCATAAGGAGAAGAGTCTTCAAGCCTGTTCATTTGATCCTCGAAAGTCATGTCAATGACCGACAAGGCATCTTTAAGGTGAATCCCGGTCTTTACGATCCTTTCTCCTATTTCGATAAATTGATCCGAAAGCGTCATTTTTCATACCTCAAAAAAAAGGCCATGGGTTTAACCCATGGCCCTAATCTAATAATCCTGCCATGGGCACCCGTTATAGCCTGCCCATGACCTCTTCTCTGTTAATTATGTGATTTGACAGAGGAAGGCAGACCTGTCCCTAAAGCTGTAATAATAAAAATAATAAAAGTTGAACCAGCCTTTCCTTCTTATCATGGATTCCAGTGTAGCATTTTTTCTGGAAAAGTCAAGCTCTAATCGCAAAAACAAAACACCGTAGATCCATTTTTTGCCTTTTTATATAAAAACCAGCTTGACTCCTTCCTCATGTCGTAATATTCTTGATTCTTACCGGGGCATATCGATAAACCTTGTTTTTTAGATTCCCATGGGTTTATGCCTTTGTGGGAAACAGTAAAGACCTTACTTCCCTGAAAGCCCCGGCCTCAAAAAATGGAACTTTATATTTAAAGCCTGATGCGGCAGGCAAAGGAGCAAAGGAATGGAAGATAAAATTCAACAGATAGCTGAATGGATAATAAGTTGCAAGCGCATCGTTGTCTTTGTAGGTGCTGGCCTGAGCACAGAATCAGGCATCCCGGATTTCAGGAGTCCCGGAGGCGTGTGGGACAAATACGACCCGGAAGACTTCTATTTTCAGAACTTCATCTCTAAAGAAACGGCACGGGAGAAATACTGGGATATGGCAACCGAGATGTATGAGTCCATGAAAGATGCGCTGCCCAATACAGGTCATTTCGCTATCGCGGAGTTGGAAAGACTTGGCAAGCTCGATTGTTTGATAACGCAGAATATTGACGGGCTTCACTTCAAAGCAGGCAACTCCGGGGAAAAAGTATTGGAACTGCATGGAACGGCTATGCACGTAACATGTCTGAGTTGTCATAAAAGGTACGAAAGGGACGATGTTCAGGCCAGACGGGTAAAAGAAGGCAAGGCTCCCTCTTGTGATGTCTGCGGAGGTCTTCTCAAACCCGCAACCATCTCCTTTGGCCAGTCCATGCCTGAGCAGGAAACAACTGAAGCCTACAGGCGCTCAGAAGCATGCGATCTCTTCATCGTCATCGGGTCATCCCTTGTCGTACAGCCTGCTGCTTATATGCCGGTCGCTGCAAAACAATCGGGGGCCAGGCTTGTAATCATCAATAGAGATGAAACGGCCTGTGATAATTTGGCTGACATAATTGTAAACGGTCCCGCAGGTCCGACAATGGCTGCAATACTGGAAGAAGTAAAACACTTAATCGGATAGGGAAAATGTCCTATGTATATAAAGAAGTTGTTATACCGGCTTTAATCATTCACTGGAAAAATGATGGAATCATTGGGACCGGGACAAATAACGCCAACTGGAGATTGCTGTCTGAAAATTTGATTTCAGGATACATTCAATAATATAATATCTTGCATAGAAATGTTATGGAAGTAAAAAAACGTTTTGTATTTGTGTAAATTTTATCTATGATGAGAAAACAGCAAAAAGAACTTTGGGTATCAGGAAAGCCTCTCGGCTTCATACTTAGGGTATTACGTGGTTTCAAGCGTAATCAGGGTCTGCTGTTATCCGGTGCTCTCGCCTATTATACCCTGCTTTCAATTGTGCCCATGTCAATCCTTACCCTTATTGTGCTGTCGCATTTTGTAGGAGAGGAGCAGTTGTCTCAAACTTTATCACGATATACAGGGATGGTGATACCCGGCTATGCAGCAATTCTAAAAGAACAGGTTAGAGTATTCATCGAGCACCGTAAGATGATCGGCATTATTGGATTCCTGGTTATGTTGTTTTTCAGTTCCATGGCCTTTTCGGTGCTTGAAAGCGCCATGTCAGTGATCTTTTCTCTTCGCACCAGGGCTCGCCGTCGCTTTCTCGTTTCCGCTATTATCCCTTATGCGTATATCTTTTCAATGTGCGTCGGTATATTGCTGGTTTCATTCATTGCAGGGGCATTGGACGCCCTTGAAAAAAGACAATTGATCATTTTTGGATGGAGTTTGAGCCTTGAAGGCACTTCCAGAGTTGTGTTGTATCTCCTGGGGACAGCCGGAGAGGCGCTTATGCTCACTTCCATATACCTGGTAATGCCCGTTGCACGCATTACATTTCATTACGCACTGATAGGAGGAATAACCGCAACTATTTTGTGGGAGATCGCCCGCCATGTGTTGGTCTGGTACTACTCGGTGCTATCCATGGTAAATTTAATTTACGGTTCCTTTGCCACAGCAGTTGTGACCCTTCTCACCACAGAAGCTGCGGCAATAATCCTTTTATTAGGCGCTCAGGTTATTGCAGAACTTGAGCATAAAAACAACAAATCGACAAAAAGAGAAACAAAAATCAGTAAGAAAATATAGGGCCGACCCACCTCCGCTAATGCTGCGGAGGACAGGCGTAAGCCCAGGAGTACATAGCGTCAGTGTGATAAATAGCTCGCACAGCGAGCGAGAAGGGGAGGTTCCGACGGCTTTGCCGGTGGAGGGGGCGATGTAAGCCCCAATATAATTATTGCAGGGAGGTTAATATAGAAATCACAAGGCACTATCGTCCCGGGGAAATTATTATAAAGGAAGGGGAAGAACCTGATGGGTTCTACATTCTCCAAACAGGAGAGCTTGATATTATCAAAAAAGGAGAGAAAATCGCAAATATTACCGAAGAAAATGTTATTTTTGGTGAACTTAGCAATATTCTGAAAGAACATAGAACATGTTCAGTGGTAGCCAAAACTTCCTCATATGTCATACATATCCCGAAAACAATGGACGACATTGTTTTAAAACACCCTGAAATAGCAAAAAAGATCATTTATATGCTCGCAAAAAGACTTGCAGAAACAACAGAAATTCTCAGTAAATTAAGATTAAAACAGAAGTGAAAAACCTATAACCCACTGACAAACAGGAAATGAACTACCCCGCGGCAAGCCACTGGGTATCAAAGGTAAGACAAAAGCATGGAAATCGTCTCGAAGCAAGCTTCGGGGTATGTACCCGCGGGGCAATCAAAACCAATAGAATGTCTACATGGTAAACCGTCATGGCCGGAATTTGAGTAGACGCTCTGCCGCTGCCTCCAGCGTTTCCATCTTTTTTGGGAAACAAAAACGCACTTTGGCTCTGCCTAAATAGGGATGACTGTAAAAGGCGCTTCCGGGTACCGTTGCCACACCGGCCTCTTTTACCAGCTTGAGGGCAAAGGCAACATCATCAATATACCCCCAGTGACTTATATCGGTCATAATATAATAAGCGCCACAGGGCTTGAAGGGCTTGAACCCGGCATCTGTCAGGGTTGAAAAGAAGAAATCTCTCTTTTGCCTGTACTCTGATGCAAGCCTTTCATAATATGACTGCTCCGTTTTTAATGCCCGTGCAGCTGCCACCTGGAGGGGATGAGGCGCTCCAACGGTGAGGAAATCATGGACTTTGCGTATGGAGGCAGTGATAGACGGTGCAGATATTGCCCAGCCTACCCGCCATCCCGTGAGGCTGTATGTTTTAGAAATTGAATTAACTGTGATTGTCTGTTCTTCCATGCCGGAGATAGACGCAATGCTGATATGCTCAGCACCATCGTAGAGTATGTGTTCATATATTTCGTCGGTTACGGCAACAACACCCCATTTCTGACAGAGTCCGGCGATAAGCTCCAGTTCCTCCCGTGAAAAAACCTTACCGGTGGGATTGTTGGGAGTATTGATGACGATGGCCTTAGTTTTGTTGTTGAAGGCTTGTGACAGTCCCTTCTCATCAAACCGCCAGTCAGGCTCGTGCAGGGTAACAAAACGGGGGATGGCGCCACAGAGGATAGAGTCAGGACCATAGTTCTCGTAAAAAGGCTCGAATATGATCACTTCTTCTCCCGGGTCTATAATGGCCATAAGCGATGAAATCATACCCTCTGTCGATCCGCAACAAACCGTAATTTCCCTCTCAGGGTCTACCTGAACGCCGTTATATTGAGCGAATTTATCGGCTATGGCGCGGCGCAGCAGGGGCATTCCCCAGGTAATGGAATACTGGTTAAAATCCTCCCGGATTGCATTAACGGCTTCTTCCTTTATCTCTGTGGGCGCCGGAAAATCAGGAAAACCCTGGGCAAGGTTAATCCCCTTGTATTCAATGCAAATCCTCGTCATTTCGCGAATAACAGATTCCGTGAAACTGAGCGCCTTTTGCGAACTAAAGCTGTTCATTGTATCTTCCTTTTTTATCATTTACCGGGGCTCACGCCTGCCCTCCGCAGCGTCAGCGGAGGTGGGTCGCCCCCTCGGCTGTATGATCCTTATCTACAAGCGGGTATCCGGTTTATTGTGTGAGCTATGATAAGTTTTACTTTATTAATCCCCTTTTTATTCCTCTTCCAATATTCTTGATACCATCAATGAGCAATTCTCCGGCGCCTTTGACAGAGCCGCCGATTTGTCCGGTAATGCCAGCAATGATCTTATTAATAAAATCCTGTTTCAGGCTAAATTTAGGGTTATTAAGGTCTCCTTCCAAAACAAAATTTACAGCAATTTCATCTCTATTGTTTTTCAAAAACGAAACTACAGCAGAAAGCGGCACATCAAAGACTGTATTACCCATCCGGAATCCGCTTTTAAATTCAAGATTTCGTAGCACCGCTTTGCCGGGAGCATTAATTTTATTTGATACTACTTTTGCATCCATATCAATATCAAGAAATCCTTTCGTAATGTCTATTGAATTTTTCTTTTGAAAATAGGTCTTAAAATTGGAAATATCAATGTGCTGTGCATTTATTTTGCCTTCCAAGTCTTTTTTTGTCTTCAGGTTTATTTTTCCATTGCTTTTTACAGTACCCTTGCCTCCCTTTGTCGGTATAGCGGTGCTTAACCGATAGGTCGTAAGACGCCCGTCAGGGGGCAACACAACATCATCGGCTTCAATCTCGGTATCCATCAGTTTTATGAACACAGGCCGCTCTTCAGATACCTTTCTATCAACATAATCGAGCGATCCTCCTGTTACAATAATCTTTTTTATTACAAGCGAGGGGGACGGCTTTTCCGTTTTTTCCGCAACAGGCCGGGATGGTAAATCAGGGCCCATGATCCTCCCGCTTTTGTCCCGCTCAATGAGCACATAAGGATTTTTAACAGACAGTTTCGAGATAATATATTCCTTCTTAAAAAAGTTCATGAAATCGGCATTGAGAGAAATACTTTCAATTTTTATAATATCTTTGTTCTTGGGGTTTTTGAGACAGACATTAAAAACATCAACATGGTTCCATCGCAGATCAATCCTTTCAAAAGAAACAACATGCCCGAATCTGGATTCAAGTACATGTTTAATTGCCCTGTTTGAATTTTTAACAAGCAGCAAGGTTGCAGAACCTGTAATCAGGAAGAGAATACCGATTGATATAAAAACAATCTTAACCCATCCTCTTTTCTTCATGTTCATCGGGCGCCTCTAAAAAACTTTATGATGATTTTAAAAAAGATTACCACAACAATTTATTCTTCACAAGGAACAAGTGTATTTGCTGTATTTTGTTGAATTAACCTCCTGTTTATAAGAAAATGAAGAGCAATAACCAGAGGAGGTGACTCTATGCTGCTCAGTGGTATTCACGCCGGATTTATGATTATCGGTTTCTTCATCCTTTTCTTTGGATTTCTCGTTGCACGATATATGAAAAGGAAGAACTGGTGGCTGAAGACTCACAGAGCCTTGGGTGTTTCCGGTGCATTATTGACAATGCTCGGTTTTATTGCCATAGTATTCGATCTTTTGTCTTCCGGACGCTTTCTTTTCACACTGCGGCATGGATATGTGGGTATTGTGATAGTGATGCTTGCTGTCGTAATGCCTGTACTCGGGTTCATACAGTTAAAGAAAAGAAAGGCTGTGGTGAGGATAAGGCCGATACACCGCTTTTTAGGCTGGATCATGCTTATGGCAATGTTTATTAATATCATCATTGGTATGAATATAGTAGGCATATTATAAATGCAAACAAATGGTAAATAATCAGGGTAATAATTATTTTATCTCTAAGAAGCGCAAAATAAAACGGGCAGCTCTTCGCATAAATTTATGTGAAGGGCTGCCCGTTTTGAGTATCAAACCATACTATATCAGCGCTGATTCACCTTCTTGTCATAGGTAAGACCTGCATTAAGTATCTTCTTTGCACTTTCATCAAGCACATCGGTAATAAAGGGTATTTTTGTTTCATTTTCCGTTTCTCTGTTTCCGGAGAATATATCATCCCGTGAAATTTCTGAAAGGTTAAATCTGCGTGCACCGGCCATGAGCTGCTGGAGCCCTGCTGTAAGCTTATCGGCAAGCGTCCACATGGCAATTGCGCCAAAGGGGATATTGTTCATTTCTTCTTCTCCGACCTTTTTCTGAACATCATGGTATCCGGCAAAAATCTCTTCAGGTGTTGAACCAATTTCTTTTACGGAAGGCGCCAGATCATCCCAATTCCCGTTTACAATCTCTTTTCGTTCAGGTTTTAATACACCTTCAATGTTTGAACCGACAAAACCCGGGATCATGGCTGCCCTGCCCATACATATGAGCTTCACAAATGGAGCGCCCAGTGCAAGTGCTTTAAAAATATGGTCTTCCCGCGCCAGGCCGCCTGCCAGGGCAATGTCGACGACTTTTTCGCCCCTTGATGCAAGGATTGATGAGTATTCATATGTTTTGGAATGAAGAAGGATTGAGGGAACACCCCAGGTTTCCATCATGTTCCAGGGGCTCATGCCTGTGCCGCCGCCTGAACCGTCAACTGTAAGGAGGTCGAGTTTCGCATCTGTGGCATACTTTATTGACATTGCCAGTGCCTCCATGCCGTAAGAACCTGTTTTTAAGGATATCTTTTTGTATCCTATCTTGCGGAGATATTCAACGGATTGCATAAATGATTCCCGAACCTTCTCTACAGATGACAGATCCGTATATCCGAGTCTGCTGTGGCGTGCGAAGGTCTTGATTGCACCGTGTTCAAAGGCTTTCTGGACTTCAGGTCTTGTCGGGTCAGGATCAACCACATACCCTCTATCCTTAAGGAATAGTGCATAGCCGAGGCTGTCAACCTGGATTTCACCACCGATATCTTTTGCGCCCTGACCCCATTTAAGTTCAATAATGATTTTATCGCCATATTTATCAATCACGTATTCTGCAACACCGTTACGTGTATCTTCCACGTTCATCTGTACAATCATTGCACCGTATCCATCAAAATAGCGCAGATATGTGTTGATTCTCCTATCAAGCTCAGGGGCCTTTAATATCTTGCCGTTTTTGATCACTGCTTCTCTGTCTATGCCGACTACGTTTTCACCGATTACAATCGGTATTCCCACTAAGGCAGCACCTATGGCAAAGGAATCCCAATATTTAGCCGCAACAAAAGTCGATCCTAGGGCGCCGGTCATTATTGGGGCTTTACACTTTGTTTTTATTTCATTCCCGAATTCTGTCTCAATATTTACGTTAGGAAAAATGCAATCATCGGCAGAGTTTGAAAGCCCGTTCGGTAGACCGTGCACACCATAATTATACCCCTGAATCCGCAGTGAGTTGTAGGAAACACCTATGTGGCATGTATTTGCACTGCCAGCCGTAACAGCTCCAAAATCTCTCGGATAGAGAATCTTCCTGCCTTTCAGACTTGATAACCAAGTTTCGCATCTTCCCTTACAGTCAGCGCGGCATAATGTACATAATCCTGATTCTGCAGGGTTACCGCGGTTGATAGTTCCGATTGCATCATTTGATTTTGACCATTCGATCATATGATCCTCCTGTTTGTTTATTGATCGGCATTGTGTTGCCATTGTATCGGCATTCATTTGCCGTATATGATAGTATCATGTAAACATAATTGTAATAATAAGCCGCTAATAATGTCAAGTATTCATTTAGGTTATATGATAATTAAATTTATATTGCCGTACACAATAAACTTTAATACAATATTAATATCGGCAATGATGCCTTATTAAATATAATTTATTGCCGATAAAAGTGTAAATGACAGGTGATTAATTCATTTTTAGCTGATATAATGTATAATTCAGATAAGGATTGCCCATGTTTGAGAAAATGAAGAGAAAAGAACTTTTGATTCTTAATATACTGAAAAATTCTGAAGCTCCCCTTACCAGTAACAGAATTGCTGAAGAAACCTCAGCACTTGGTCACGAGATGAGTGAGCGGACAGTAAGGCTTTATCTTCAGAAGATGGATCAGGAAGGTTTAACAAACAGCAACAGAAAACTTGGTCATAGGATAACAGAACGTGGCTTGACAGAGCTGGACTCCTCCATTATCATTGAAAAGGTCGGGTTTTTATCTGCAAAGATAGACCAGATGGCTTACAAGATGAATTTTGATCTTAATACCACATCAGGCAGTGTAGTAATTAATGTAACCCTTGTAGAACCGGGGCTGTTTGCAAAAAACATCCCTGAAATAAAAAAGGTCTACGCTGACGGATACGCCATGGGGGAACTCATGACGTTTTTAGGACCTGGAGAAAACCTTGGGCATATTAATGTACCGGAGGGCATGATAGGAGTCGGCACGGTTTGCTCGATAACCTTAAACGGTATATTACTGAAACACGGTATCCCCACAGTTTCCCGTTTTGGCGGGCTTCTCGAACTCCGGGACAAGAAACCCATCAGATTTATAGAGATTATCATGTATGACGGAACAAGCATAGACCCCCTTGAGGTTTTTATACGAAGCGGTATGACCGATTATCTGGGCGCTATCAGGACAGGCAGCGGCAAAATAGGGGCAAGTTTTCGGGAATTCCCGGCCGACAGCAGAGATGCCGTTGAACACCTCAATGTAAGAATGAAAAGGATCGGCCTCGGAGGACTTGTCAGGGTCGGTATGCCAGGGCAGAGTCTGCTCGACATTCCAGTAAGCGAAGGAAGGGTCGGTGCAATAGTTATCGGCGGACTCAATCCGGTATCAATACTCGAAGAAACAGGTATACGAGCTTATTCACACGCGCTGGCAGGACTCGTGGACTTCAACAGACTTTTCCGGTATGAAGAAATGGATAACAGAATCGGGGTACACTTGTAAAGCGGGGCGCATAGGACTGTGTTAATCAGGAGAATAAAATGGAGAATATCGACATTCGTGAAATATTGAAGCAAAAAGAACAGGAACTGATGATTTTGCACGAGGTGGCAAAGGACATAAGCAGTAACCTTGAACTGAAAGAATTATTGAAACGGGTTGTTGAAATGGTTATGAACCTTACAACTGCTGATTCATGCCTGATCTATCTCTACGACAGAAAAAAGGACGAACTCATTCTCAGTGCCTCCAGTCACCCTGAAGACAAAAATCTCGGCGAGATAAAACTAAGGATGGGCGAAGGCGTAACAGGATGGGCTGCAAAGGAGAAAAAACCCGTTGCTATACCGGACAAAGCTTATAAAGACAGGAGATTCAAGGCATTCACCATCCTTGAGGAAGATAAATATGAATCTTTTCTCTCAGTGCCTATTCTCTCAAAAGATGAGGTTGTAGGCGTAATGAATCTTCGCAATAAGGAGAAATACGCGCACCCGCAACCTCAGATAGACCTCCTTTTCACTGTATCCCGTTATCTGGGAAGTGCTATCGAAAATGCGATCATCTATGACGAGGTCGTAAAGAAGGCGCGGCAATTGGATCTTTTATCCGAGGTATCCCGGACAATAGTTTCCGATTATTACCTCAAAGAAATATTGCAACTAATCGTTACTATGACTGCAAAGGTGATGAATTCAAAGATATGTTCCATCATGCTTCTGGACGAAAAGAAAGAAGAGCTTGTTATTTCTGCTACTCAAAGTCTGAGCGATGATTACAAAAATAAGCCGAATCTAAAGGTAGGCCAGTCAATCAGCGGTAAGGTAGTGTTAAAGAAAAAACCCATTACAGTTGTTGATGTTACGAAAGACCCGGGGTTTATGTATCCTGAAATAGCACAGAGAGAAGGAATTGCTTCGCTTCTCTCTGTGCCTATGATGATTAAGGAGAGAGTAATAGGCGTAATAAACAGCTATACCAACAAAGAACATGCCTTCAATAAAGAGGAAATAGATATCCTTCAGACAGTTGCCAACCAGGCTGCCGTGGCAATAGAAAATACTCATCTCAATCAGGAGATTTTTGCCGCCAGAGATGCCCTGGAAACCAGGAAGATTGTGGAAAAGGCAAAAGGCATTCTCATGAAGGAATTGAACATCTCTGAGGATGAAGCCTACAAGAAGATACACAAAAAGAGTATGGACATAAGGAAGACCATGAAAGAGGTCTCTGAGGCAGTTATACTTTCTTCGGAAATAAGAAAAAGGACTTGACAAAAAATATTTATGAGCTTATCATTATTCACCAAATATAGGCATCGATATCTGATAGCCAAGAGAGCTAAAAAATACAAGCAGACAGGACTTAGGCGTCCAAAACACCACTGATGGTGATTTGGACGCCTTTTTTTATTAGCACAAGAATCATTTTTAAAAGAGTAAGGATGCAAAAATGAACAGGGGGTTGAAGGTCGTGACAAAAGTATATCGTATAGCCGTTGCCCAGATAAATACAACAGTTGGCGATCTTGAGGGCAATTGCAAAAAAATGAAAGATTATGTGGAAATGGCCGCAGATATGAAAGCAGATATAGCGGTCTTTCCTGAGCTGGCTATTACCGGCTATCCACCGGAAGACCTTTTGCTCAAGCCAAAATTTATTGAAGATAATCTCAAGGCATTACAGTGTTTCTATAAATCAGTCGGAAAGATTGTTGTAGTTTGCGGCTTTGTTGACAGAAAGGACAAAAAGTATTTTAATGCGGCTGCCATTATTTATAACGGCAAGGTCAGCGGCGTTTATCATAAAATGCTACTCCCCAATTACGGTGTATTCGACGAAAAGCGGCACTTTATCTCCGGAGAAGAGATACTGACATTTATACACAATGGTCTCCATTTCGGTGTCAATATCTGTGAAGATATCTGGCATAGAAAAGGACCAACGAAAATACAGGCAGCTATGGGGGCTCAATTGATCCTGAATATCAACGCTTCTCCCTACCATGCAGGTAAGGCTGCTTTAAGGACAAAGATTGTAAAAGAGGAGGCAAAAGCAAACAAGGTATCCATTGTTTATGCAAACCTTGTAGGCGGGCAGGATGAACTTGTCTTCGACGGACAGAGCATGATCGTCAACGCAGACGGTAGGGTCATTGCCCGGGCGTTGCCCTTCAAGGAAGATCTTCTCCTGGCAGACCTGCCTGTGGACAACAACACATACGAGGTTTACAAACAGCAACAGGCAGATGTTAATACGCGCACCATTGTATTGCCCGGGGAAGGAACAAAGGAAGAAAACAGGGTAATGATTCCCGGAAGAAGGGTTCATCGGCTAAATCCCATCACCGAGATATATCAAGCCCTATTGCTGGGTATTGGTGATTATGTGAAGAAAAACGGGTTTCAAAAGGTGGCATTGGGGCTGAGCGGTGGCATCGATTCCGCCATAGTTGCCGCTCTCGCTGTAGATGCCTTAGGCAGTCAAAATGTTGTCGGAGTTTTTATGCCATCCAGATATACATCAGAGGAGTCTGTTGTTGACGCAAACGGCCTGGCCCTGAACCTTGGGATCAAGCTTCACAATATTCCCATAGAAGGCATCTATAGCGCATATCTATTAACCCTTTCATCTTTCTTTGAGGGATTGTCAGAGAACGTAACCGAAGAGAATATCCAGGCACGCATCCGCGGCAACATCCTCATGGCCCTCTCAAATAAATTCGGCTGGCTGGTGCTTACAACAGGTAATAAATCCGAGATGAGTGTCGGATACGCAACCCTCTACGGTGACATGGCAGGAGGTTTTGCAGTCATAAAAGACGTGCCCAAGACGCTGGTATATGAAATAGCACGCTATAGAAACAAACTGGGCATGGTTATCCCTGAACGGGTCATAATAAAAGAACCCACGGCAGAGCTGAAGCCGGATCAGAAAGACAGTGACACGTTGCCGCCTTATGAGATGTTGGATAAGATCCTGAAGGCCTATATTGAAGAAGATAAACATGCAGGAGAAATTTCATCTTCAATAGCGGCAAGTGGATTTATCGAGAAGACATTCCTTATGGTCGACAACAGTGAATATAAGCGACGCCAATCACCTATAGGGATTAAGATTACTCCTAAGGCATTCGGAAAAGACAGAAGGATGCCTATAACAAATAAGTACAGGGGGTGAAACATGCCTTTCGAAGAATTAGTACAAAGGATAAACCCTACGTTGAAGAAGATTACAAGGAAACTGAACGGTCATTTCACTTTTTTTAATGATGAGGATCTCTATCAGGAGGCGCTGACCAACCTTTGGATACGCTACAGTGAGGGTGCGCTTCATGATAAGACCGACAGTTATATATTGCAGGGTTGCTACTACTATCTACGGAATCATCTGCGTAAGGTGCATGACAATGCAGACTTCGTGAGTCTTGACAGCCCTATAAACGAAGAGGGATTAAAACTCGAGGATATCCTGTGTTCGAAAGATCAATCCCCATTTGATAATCTCGAAAGCAATATGGATATTGAAGATGCAGCAGACAGATGCCTCACAGAGAGGGAAAGGCAGATACTTCTGCTCCTCCTGGAAGGTATGTCGATGCGGGAGATAGGCATCAAATTTTCCATATCCCATGTAATGGTGCTGAAGATCAGGAACAGGATACGTGAAAAATACACAGGGCATGGCAACTGGCTGAGGAATTAAAGAGAGTTACCAAAGGCTAAGATTATTTTACTTAATATATGTATAAGCACATTGAGGTGTGGCATAACAAAGGCGTTCTGAACCCATAGAACGCCTTTGTTGTTAATGTGGCTTGTTCCCATACATTTTATAGATGTTAAATATTCCGGTGTGGATTGAAATTACAGAAATATATTATAATGGTGTGACTTTATATGATCGACAATAAAAAATCGAGAGAAATAAAAGAACTATCTTTATTGTTTGAAATCAGTACAAAACTGAGTGAAACGCTTGATCTTAAAGCGGTGCTCAAGCCTATTCTGCAGATGATGGCCAGATATATGGAAATACCAAGGGGTACTCTGACCATCTTGAACAGAAACAGTGGTGATATTGTTATTGAAGAAGCATACGGTCTCCAGCCTGAAGAACAGGCAAAGGGCAAGTACCGCATGGGAGAAGGCATTACCGGGAAGGTAATTGATACTGGGCATCCCGTTGTTATCCCCAGGGTCTCAGATGAACCTTTGTTCCTTGATAAAACCGGATCGAGAAGAAACCTCGATAAAAGCGATATAGCTTTTATTTGTGTACCCATAAAGATAGGCAGCGAAGTAATTGGCGCAATTTCTGCAGATCGTCAATCCAAAGAGCCAGTCAACTTTGAAGAGGATGTGCAGCTTCTAACTATTATAGCATCAAGCATTTCCCAGGCAGTGCGCCTTCGTCAACTGGCGCAGGAAGAATTGGAGAAGGTAAAGGAGGAAAATCAGCGTCTTCAGGATGCCCTAAAGAATAGATACAGGCCAAAGTCAATTATCGGAAACTCGAAAGTTATGCAGGACATATACCCCCTTATCGAAAAGGTAAGCAAGACAAATACGACAGTACTTATCCTTGGTGAAAGTGGAGTCGGCAAGGAAAGGGTGGCCCATGCAGTTCATTATAGTTCGCCTCGTGCCGATAAACCATTCATAAAAATAAATTGCGCAGCTCTGCCGGAATCGCTTATCGAAAGCGAACTCTTCGGACATGAAAAAGGGGCATTTACCGGTGCTGTAACAGCCCGAAGGGGACGTTTTGAAATGGCACGTACCGGAACAATCTTCCTTGACGAGATAGGGGACATCCCGTTGACTCTTCAGACAAAATTACTTCGGGTGCTTCAGGAAAAGGAGTTTGAGCGAATAGGCGGAGATGCAACCATAAAAGTCGATGTGAGAATTATTACGGCAACAAACAGAAATCTTGAGGCCCTTATGCAGGAAGGAAAATTCAGAGAGGACCTCTATTATCGGCTTAATGTTTTTCCAATTGTTGTCCCGCCGCTTCGGGAACGCAAGACGGATATCATGCTTCTTGCCGATTTTTTTATTGAAAAGTACAGCAAGGAACATGATAAAAAAATAGTAAGTATATCAACATCTGCAACGGATGCTCTAACTAATTACCACTGGCCCGGAAATGTACGGGAACTTGAGAATTGCATAGAAAGGGCTATCATTTTATGTACCGATGGAATCATCCATAATTATCATCTTCCGCCGAATCTCCAGAAAAGCGATACCAACGGGCTTCACGGTATAAACGGTACATTAAGAGAGATTATCGTTAATATGGAGCGGGAGGTTATCCTTGATGAGTTGAGACGGTCCCGGGGTAACATGGCAAAAGCAGCACGGGTTCTCGGAATCACCGAGAGAATGATCAGAATTCGCGTGGCAAAATATGGGATCAACTCAACACAATTTAAGTAACATCCACCTGGAAACAACTATACCTCAGCATCATACTTAAACTAGAATATTCCTCGCAACTCTGTTGCCACGTCGGTTCTGTTACCAACGATAGACTATTTTCTGATAGACTGTTTCTGTGACGGATGACTGACGGTACATGTGTCGCTGTTTAGATACAGTGATAAATCACAAGCGGGGCTATGTCGGATAAGAGATTTGTAATTTTGTCAGGACCTTCATGTGTAGGGAAAAGTCCGCTCATTGCGGCGTTGAATCAATTCCATCCTGATGTGAAATACATAAAAATTCCTGTTATCAAGAGCAAGGAGTCCAGACCGCAGGGGCCAAGACCCGAGGAAATGGTAGCTTGGAACAACCCCGATTTTTTTCGAACAAAAAAGGACATCCTCCAACTCAACGGCAATACTCAGTATCTTATCGGCAATTGCCTCGGCCTGCCTCAGGCAGTCGATCTTCAGAAAATCCAGGATAGTAATAATGCAGGCCTCTTTTTTATCGAGATTTATCACACTATTGGCGCACAACTTATTAAAAGTACACTTCTCATTCATACAGAGATCACGACTGTTTTCTTGTCCCCGATCAGTCGTCAGGAAATCGAGGACTTGAAGCTTGCGGGTATCAATTCGGAAAACTATATCTGTCAGATCATGCTTCAAAAACAATTGGTTCGAGCCAGATACCACGGAAAGACAATTGATGCCTGTTTTGTCGAGGATGCTCTTGGTAGAGCCAAAGACTCCTTTGCTGAGCTTGCAAGCGCGTGCAAGTACTCATATATCATCGTGAACCATGATGGGGAAGGCAATCCGAATTGGCATCGTCTTCCAAGTGGTATTTTTATTGACAGGCCGGAAGGTGATGCCGGGCGTGCAGTTGAATCAATGGCACATATTCTCAGGGACCCAACTACTGCTAATGTTGAAAACTGGAATACCTTTAGGCTATGAATCAAAACGCTATATTAAAAGAATGCCATGATAGAGCACAAAGAGTCCGGCAAGGCTCGCATTGTCCATACTTCCTACATTTACGTATCTTTTGATACTGAACTTCCTACATTTATGTAGTTTGGTAATCGAAGCAAATCGTCTATACCATATTGCAGGGGAAACTCAAATCGGACAATACGTGTTACAATTATCTGTATTCATTGATATATATTGGAATATTGCAACTTTCGTCAAATATGTTTCATAATTTGGCACATACATTGCATTAATAATAGGCAAGACGTAGGCGTCTTTGATCCGATGATGGATATAAAGACGCCTTTTTTTATTCAATTTTCAAGGAGGTGACGATAGAAGGCAGCAAATACAGCAAAAATGCCCTCATATGCAGGACAGGAAAAATTCAGGAGGTGTAAAATGAGATTAATAAAATGTATATTGTTGTTTTTGGTTGTTTCTTTTTTTACTATAACAGGTATTCTTTATGCAGAAGAAGTAAAGGAAATAAAACCTCCGGACGCAAAGCCTCAGGAAAAAGTGGAAGAAGCAAAGGTAACTGGAAGTGGTTCACTCGGCGCCTACAATCAGTACATATTCCGTGGATATGAGATCGGCAAAAGCGGCCTTGTTGTCCAACCCTCTCTTACTGCATCATTCAAGGGATTCTCGGCAACCATATGGGGCAATATGGATACAAATCAGAGGAACACAAAGACGGCTTCTTTCTACCCTAACGAACCAGCCGGAACTGATCATCAGTTTAAAAAGGGATGGAATGAGACTGACCTTACACTTAGTTATACTTATGCCATCAAAAAACTGTCTTTAACAGGTGGTTTTATTTACTACGGAACAAGATATGCCGATGAGACAGAGGAACTCTTTGCATCAGCTACTTATGATATCCTGACAAAACCTACACTTGCAGTCTATCGGGATATTACAAACTATAAGGGAACATATTTCAACCTTTCCTTTTCACACTCACTCCCTGTCTACAAGGAAACAACCCTTGATCTGGGTGCATCCTTCGGTTATTTCATCGGTGAGAGTGACTACTGGAAAACCTACGACCAGTCAACGGCAACCTATACGGGAAGCAAGTATAAGGGATTTCATGACGGCATGGTAAAGGCAGGTCTCACTATACCGGTTACAAAGGCATTCTCGATTCAGCCTGTGGTTCAGTACTGGTTCCCTCTCTCAAGCGATGCAAAGAAAGAGTATGCCACAGCAGGAGATATAAAAAATTCATATAACCCCAACGGGCCTGTGAAAAACAATTTTATCTACGGCATAGGTTTCACTTACAGCTTCTGATCTCAGTGTGGCCGCCGCACTGATGAGGCGGCTCAGACCCCTGACCGGTTGGATCGGCCACCTCCGCGGCCCCGAGATGCAGCGGTAAAAGCTTGATCGGTCAGGTTTAAAAGAACAATAGAGCACCTTTTGGAACAAGGAGGTTTAAAGTGAAAAGAAAATTGATTCTCTTGGTATTGATTCTCATGGTTTTCGGTTTACTCGCTGTGACGTTTGGGGCGGAGCCTCATATTTCAGGAGTTAATTCCCGCGGTGCAACAGATTATAAAGAAGCACTTTCAGCGACGAAGGTCTGCTTAAAAGTGCAAGAGGAGGTGTATCATGACTAACAAAGAAGGAAAAGAAGGAGCAGTGGTGGCAAAATTAGGTCTGGTCGGGGCAAGTATGAATGCCATGGCCCTCATCGCACCAGGAGCATTTTTGTGGATTTCTTATCAGTTACAGGCTGCGGCGACAACTCCAGGCGGGGCTTCAGCAGCAAATGACACCTGGATGGGTATTGTCCTTGCGCTCATTGTAGCGTTTCTTACGGCCCTATCTTACGCGCAGCTCGCGAAGATCTATCCTGAAGCAGGTTTTGCCAGTTGTGCCTATTTTGCAGAAAAGGCGTGGCTGGATGCAAAAAGTGAAAAAAGAAGCGGCCCCAAATCAATAGCCCGTATATCCAAACTGGCCACCGGCTGGTCCGCACATCTCTTTTATTGGGCCTATTCAGGCGTCATGGCCGCCATGATGGCCACGTTAATTGCCTATATATACAACCAGTTCACAGGCCAAGATCTCTCCATCACGAACCAGGCCATCATTTGTGTGGTCTTCACGATCATCACGGGCTACATTGCGTACCGTGGAGTAACTGGGTCGACAATGACTTCTATCGGGATCAACATAATTCAGTGGGCTACCCTGATTGTCTTCAGTGGTTTGGCTATCTGGTACCGGGTCGGCAACCCGCAGCATATCGCCCAATGGGCGTTCTCAGGGGGACTTGACATAATTAAGCCTCATGCGTTGACCGGTATAGTAGTCCAGTCGACTATAGCTATATTGATCCTCGTCGGATTTGAGAGCTGCACGGCGCTTTCCGCGGAAACGAAGAATCCCGGCAAAGTCATCCCGAAGGCAATTATTATTTCACTTCTCGTTCAGGGGGTTTTCGCCTACCTTTTACAGTATTTCGCCGCAGGCTACATGATAAGCGATAAACTGGTGAATGTTACCGGCAAGGTCACTACCGTGGGCTTGGCAGCCGCTGCGGCATCGAGCGCTCCTCTTGGAGACCTGGTGAAACTTCTGGGCGACAGTATTGTACCGGGAATAGGTTTCGGTCTCATGATCACTATGGCCGTTACCGTGGCTATCGCAATTATTGGTACGACACTGAGCGCCATGAATACGGCTATGAGGATTACCGCCGGTATGGCAGATGACCGGGAACTACCCTCCGGATTAAGTTTTATCCATCCTGAGTTCAGAACACCCCATATGGCATTAGTAGCCCTGATAATTGCCGTCTCCATCATTGGTGTTGTGGGTGTACAGAGTGTCGTGGGCTTAACGGGCATTGCCCTTGCTTCGAACCTTGGGACTTTCATTCTCTATGGTCTGACATGTATCTGGACGATCGTTGCCTTTAAGGGAAGGTCAGATTTCAACGCCTTAAAACACGCTGTTATACCCTCGGTGGGTGTCATTGTCAACGCGCTGATGGTTGGAGCAATCCTTTATCTCTATACCACCGGCAATGCCGACGCAAAGGCAGAGGCAAAGATATGTTTCATGATCGCCGGCGGCTGGGCCATTATCGCCTTAATTTATGTTGCCATGACCACAGTCCGGAAGACTTACCGCTTCAAGATGGTATCCGGCACGATCAGACCTGAGCAGCTCAATATAGTTGTCGATGCTCTCAAAGAAGAAGACTACATCATGGGAATGACCGTGACTAAAGTAAAGGGCTTCGGCAGGCAAAAAGGCCGTGCGGATAATGGCGGTCCTGAGGGTGACCAGATCACCTTTGTTCCTAAAATAAAGGTCGATGTCCTGGTAAGGGAATGGGATGTTCAGGCCGTCATGGACATTATGGGGGAAGCAGCCCGTACCGGCAGCGTAGGCGACGGCAAGATATTCG
This sequence comes from Pseudomonadota bacterium, assembly GCA_026388255.1. Lineage (NCBI taxonomy): Bacteria > Pseudomonadati > Pseudomonadota > Pseudomonadota bacterium. Next base: position 109,713 of record JAPLKC010000085.1, read on the forward strand.
TATTCGATGCATCGGAAGCCATGCGGATACGCACAGGCGAACGAGGGATTGAAGCGGTTATGCCATAGCGAAATCTCAAAGGCAGCAATTGATGAGAATGGATAATAGACAACTATGTTTCTTAAGGAGGATGCAATGAAAAAGATCGAAGCCATAATACGTCCCGCTAAAGTAGGCGATGTATACGCTGCTTTAGAAAAGGTCGGCTGTCCGGGTCTTATGTTTAGTGAAATAGAAGGCCAGGGAAAACAAAAGGGTATTGAACAGGATTTTCGCGGAAAAAAATATAAAACCGCATTGCTGACCAAAGCGAAGCTTGAAATTGTGGCCAATGATGAAGATGTGGACAAGATAGCCAAGGCCATATGTGAGGCTGCTACAACTGAAAAAGCAGGAGACGGCAGAATTTTCATTTACGACATTACTGACACTGTGCGTATCAGCAATAAAGCATGGGAAAAGACCATCGGATAATGATTAGAGCTGCGGCCGGTTATCCCGGCCGCAGCGGCAATTTGACAGATCATCACAACCTCCGGCTGTCAATGATGGCATCTCAATGACGAGATTCCTTACTCCGCACACTGGTGGCCGGAGGATTAATACCGTTTTCCTAACACAAAGGAAAAGCAAGAAAGGAGCATAAGATGAAAAAGGTTGAGATAGTCGTTTCTTCGTTTAAGGTCAATAATGTAAAGAAGGTATTAGCAGGATTAGGTATTACTAAAATGACAGTATCAAAAGTACACAAAAACGATGGTCAGGCTGGGTACATTGGGTACTGTAGAGGTGGCAAGTATGAAAGCAAGTATGAGCCGGTGTTCCTTGCCAAAACAAAGATTGAATTGGATGTGGCCGAAAATGACCTGGAAAGAATATTGGCTGCCATAGAAGAGAACGCGGAGGGCATCCTGTATGGAGGCGAGAAGATATTCATCTATTCCCTTGAAGACGTGAGGGGCATCAGAAAAAAGGAAAAGAGTCTGGCAGCTATTTGACAAACCATAGCCCCGGTCATGAACAATGACCACCCAACAAAAAAGAGGCCACTGTCGACCGGGGACAAATAAACCAGTTTAGCAAGCGTCACATGTGAACCAAATACAAGGACTATGAATATGGAACAGAATCCTTCAGAGCATGAACTGAGGCTATCCAAATGTGCGTTCCATAGAAGCATCAACTCTAAATAATTTGTCCTAAGGGAGTTTCATATGACATACTTTACCTGGCTTATCTTCATCCTCTCGGCGATCCTGGAAGTAGGGGGCGACGCTGTTATCAGGAAAGGGCTTCGCGGGCGCAGGCTTACAATCGTTGTTATAGGATGTGTTATATTGGGCTGTTACGGAGTGGTTGTCAATACCGTGAAATGGGATTTTTCTAAACTGCTCGGTGTCTATATTGCTATCTTTGCACTCGTAAGCGTATTGTTCGGACGATTTGTGTTCAAGGAGAACATACCAACCGCGACCTGGGCCGGGTTAGTCATCATCATTGGCGGGGCTATGATCATCCAGTTCGGAAACAGGATGTAGGCTGGAAGCACATTGAAAGAGCTCACGGAAAAATACCAGCCCGAAGGTGGTTATGGCAAGTTTCCAAAAGAGAAGATCCTATTGACAGCCATCATCGGGATCGATATCGAGGAGATGACCGGTAATGAGGGCCTTGGCAAGGATATAGAACGTGAGGTAATGCTTGCAACGCCACTCCTGCACGTTTTCAGCCTTCTGCCGAGACGTTCGATTCATAGGGCGCGGCTGACGGACAGAACCCGCAGACGTAGTTGGGGTTTGGGGAGCAATGTCTTGAAAAAAAGCCTTAAAAAAATGTGTCTGAAGGAACGAATATGACCACCTCCCGGTAAATGACAACAATTTTGTTTTCGTTTGTAGTATATTATATATTCTTTAAGATAGCCAGCCTGACCTTGTCGGTCCAAATGGCTGGAGGCTGTAAGACTCAGGGAGGTATAATGAGCGGAATCTTCGGGTTTATTGGTAAGGGTAATGCTTTTGTCGAAGTGAGGACCGGTCTTGAGAATCTCTCACACAGAGGGCAAGAAAGCTGGGGTATTGTTTCCGGTAAGCGAGATGGTTCCTTCTCGGAGGCGAGAGGCTTGGGATCAATTTTTCAGTCTTCCCTACTCACTCGATTCCATCCTGGCTCTGTGGCAATTGGAGAGGTACGTTATTCCACTTCAGGGGAAGCAAGCGAAAGAAATAGCCAGCCCATAGTGGGAAGCTTCAAGAAAGAAAAGATCGCTCTCGTCCATAATGGTCATATTCCCCAATACAGGCAGTTGATGGAGGAACTAGGCGGTCTCTTCCAGACGGAGACAGACACTGAGGTGATCCTGCAAATGATTGCCCGAACAGAAGGTGCGGACCTGCTTGAAAAAATGGAGAAGACACTGAGCTTTCTGGGCCGACAGGCAGCCTTCAGCATCATAATCCTCCATAACGGGAGTCTTATTGCTGCCCGGGACCCCTTCGGGTTTAGACCTCTTTCCATCGCGAGAAGAGGCGAGGAAGGTGATTACACATGGGCGATAGCCTCTGAAACATGCGCTTTTCACAGCCAGTTCGAATGGATAGGGGACGTCGAACCCGGTCAAATGGTAGTGATTGATGGAAAGGACATAAGGACAATTTCTTTTGCCTCCCCTGATCCTCACCCCTGTATCGTTGAATGTCTTG
>JAPLKC010000086.1 GCA_026388255.1 Pseudomonadota bacterium
CATAAAATGCCAGTTTATTGTATACTATTGTGGACATTGTAGCAAAATAGTTGGACTACCCTCGCAAAGGTTAAGGGGATTTGGGCAACAGGCCGTAAAGATTTGACCCTCCTCGATTTCTCTCAATAAGCTAAATTATGTAGAACATTCTCCATATTGCCTTTACAAGAATATTTATCGTTGCTGTAAATGTTACAGCAAATGTTTATGGGGAGGGCAGGACATCGGCACGAACAAAAATCTGTTCAAGATTCCCGCCACCATGGATGGGTTGAATTTGTAATGTCTGAAATATTTTACGGCCCAAACAGAATCCAGCTAATCGGGCGAGGGATGGTTAGACACTTTCCCTTACCCGATTATGTGGTGAAAGGTTATGGTTTTCCAAGACCTTCTAACCATTCTTTGACCACAGGCTGGACCGTAGGGCTGACAACCGCTCCCAGGTGTGTTACATCGGGTAACAACTTTACTTTCCCTTTTGTAAATTCAGAAATCACTGCTTCAAATACACACGGATAAAAGGCTTCATCTGCAGAGCCCACGACAACTAAGAGGGGCTGGGTTATGGCACGGAGATCTTTCTTGTAGTCACGAGGGGCGTAGGATGTGTTGAGCCGGTAAGTATACGACAGGGTTTCAGTCCCATCGCGCACCTCTTTCGGCATATTGAAATCAATAACAGTAAGGCCATTAAACCAGTGAATTCCGATGTTATTGAGCAAGACCAGCCCAATAATACGCTTGGTGTAGGGCCGTGCCCACCCTCCGGAATTGGGACGAGTAGTGGGGGCATTGTACTGTAAGTAAGGAGACAGCAACATGTAGGCATCGGCCTGGTGCCCGTACTTGCTTCCAGCAAAGCGTAAAGCTAATCCACCTCCTGATGAGTGACCTCCTGCAATGATCATCGCTTTGGGGTTGTCCCGTCGAATCATGGCAATGAAATCTGCCAAATCATCTTCCAATTGGCCAATGTAGTCCACATCGCCCCGTCTTTTGGGTTTAGACCCATGCCCGCGTAAATCCGGAGTATATACCTGGGCCAAACCTTCAGAGCTAATGAACTCGGCTAAAGGGAGGAAATACCGGCCATGTGACCCCGAGCCATGCAACAGAATGAGAGCTTTATCTGACTGAGATGGATAGAGACGGTACGCGAGTTGCGTGCCGTCTCTCGCGGTGAAGGTTTTCAGTTGCGGAATGCTTTTGTAATCGACAAACAACTCCCTGAAGACCAGTCCGCCCTGCTTTGGAATTGGTTTCTTGGGTTTGCCGCTTATGATTAGCACGGCAGCAATTGCGAAGTAAATCGCCGCACATATTAGAACAGGAATACATATGCCTAAAACTATCTTCTTCACTTTTTGCCTCCCGGATGTTTGATTTGCCTGAAATTATTCATGATACTTTCTCTTTATCTGTTAACAGTTTTATCTTTATTTTATATAACCTGTCCAGCTTAATGAACAATCCGGCGATAAAAAGACCGATAAATCGACAAAATGGTAATAAATAATGGTGAAACGTAAGGCATATGCTTAACGAGGAAAGATAAGATTTAAGCTACCACTGGCTTCAGCCGGTGTGTTCCTATAAAAAATGAAGAGGAATATGGCTTTTTCTGCGGACTTCTGTTAGAATTCGTTTCAACCAAGCAGTTCCACGGCAGAGCAGTTTGGTGCCAGAGGTATAAACCTCGTTTTTTACAGAATATTTTAAGCTTTTACCCGGGGTAATCTCCGAGGAATTCTTTCGATCTAACAAAGGACGGTATATGTTTTTCTGGCTTTCGGAGAGCGATAAATATGACATTACGAGTTATGCATTCAGGTACTTCATGTTCAGCAATCTCGGGATCAAGGCATCTGTAGTTAAGGCTGTGAAAAAAGTAAGACCCGACAGAACAAGGAAGGACGGCTCTCTAAAATTATCCAAATCCACTCTCATTGAATTGGAAATGCGAGTTAAGAATATGCTGTAATATACGAATCTTATAAGGACCCCCCCCGGAGTTGGGGTACGCCCAGGTCAATATGTTATCCCGGATTGGTTTCTTCCTCTACCCATTTTACATATCCGGTTAAGGCGGTATCTATATCAATCGCTATAATCTCCGGCAGTTCATAGTGATGAAGACGTTTTATTTCCTCCTCGATCTTTTTATAATGGCTTTTTTTACTCTTAATAATACATTGCCATTCTTCAACCTCTTTTATGTGTCCTTTCCACCAATAAATACTCTTTATGGGCCCCGCAATCTGCACACACGAAGCAAGTCTTTTCTGGACAAGCTGTTTCCCTATACGTTCAGCTTTCTCTTTGTCGTCAATGGTTGTAACGATCTGGATAATACCGTTCATAAAATCTCCTTCCTGACTATCGTTTAATGTTTACTTTTCACAGTAACCATTCCATGATTTTATTTTATTGTGAATCCATACCGTGTGCCATGAATCATTAACAGTCCTTAGTAATAACATTTATCTTGAAATTATAGTGAAATTCATATATTTTTCTATTCTACGACAGGAGATGAAAATGTTTCAAGTAAATGATGGCACATCCATAATACTCGCAAGTGAATCCACGAGAAGAGTAGACATTCTGAGGACTCTTGGTATATCCTTTTCCATTATACCCCCAAAAATTGACGAACAAAGAGAAAAGGATGAACCACCCAAGGACTTTGTGCTGAGGATATCCCATGAAAAGGCCACCAAGGTTGGCAACCACTTTCCGAACAACTGGGTTATCGGAGCAGATACGATAGTTGTCCTCAAGGGGAAGATACTGGGGAAGCCAAAGGGTGAAAAAGATGCCTATAATATGCTTAGAGCATTAAAAGGAAAGTGGCATAAGGTTTTTACAGGGTACTGTGTTCTCAACATATCAAAAAATATTGTATACCAGGATGTTGTTGAAACTAAAGTATTTGTCAGGGATTTAACCGACGAAGAGATTATGCGGTACATAAAGACATCCGAGCCCCTCGATAAGGCCGGCTCATATGCACTGCAAGGCAAAGGCGGGTACATGGTCAAAGAGATTAAGGGTTCCTATGCCAATGTTGTCGGCCTGCCTATCTGTGAAGTTACAGAAGCCCTATTATCTCTTGGTGTTCTTTCATAAATAGCAAGCCCGACAGCTTGATGCATGCCGGGTAGTTTTTTCCGGAAAAGTATGAATTCATGGATTCACAGGCATAAAGCATGGATGATGCAATAAAGAGGATAAGAGAAAGAATGGCTCGAGCCTGTAGCAGGGCCGGGAGGTCTGAATCTGAAGTAAGGTTGATAGGTGCTACCAAAGGTGTTAATGTAGAGAGGATCCGGTATGCTGCCCGTTGCGGGCTTACAGATTTTGGAGAGAATTATATACAGGAAGCAAAAGGAAAGATTGAAGGGTTTAACGAAGGGGTCTGCTGGCATATGATCGGTCACATACAGACAAATAAGGCAAAACATATACCGAAGCTCTTTGATTACGTTCACTCTATAGACAGATGGGAACTCCTTGAAACGATGGACGGATACGGAAAGAGCTTAAAGGTTTTATTCGAGTTGAACCTTGCCGGCGAATCATCCAAACATGGAACAGGAGAAGACGACCTGAAAAGAATGCTCGAAAAGATCGGCGAATTAAAAAATATAAAACCGGTCGGACTTATGACTATGCCGCCCTTTGCTGAAAACCCGGAAGATGTCCGGGGCATATTCAGAAGACTTGGGGCCCTTCTACAATCGGTCAACAGGGAATTTTCCCTGCACATGTCAGAACTTTCTATGGGGATGTCTTCGGATTTTGAGGTTGCTGTCGAGGAAGGTGCTACTATGGTAAGGGTTGGAACCGCAATCTTTGGGGAAAGAACATGAAAGCATGGGGTGGCAGGTTCAAAGGCAAAACTGACCCTCTTATGGAAAAGTTCAGCGCTTCGATTCTTTTTGACAGGACATTGTATGAACATGATATAGAGGGCAGCAAAGCACAGGCAGGGATGCTGAATAAAATCGGTATCATCACCGAAAAAGAGGCCGGGGACATTGTGGCAGCGCTTGATGAGATCAAGGCAGAAATTAAAGAGGGGGTCTTTAAATTTTCCGATGCAATGGAAGACATACATATGCACATAGAGGCACGCCTTATTGAAAAGATTGGGGATACAGGCAAAAAGCTTCATACCGGGAGAAGCAGGAATGATCAGGTTTCGCTCGATATGAGAATGTTCCTGAAAGAAGAGTTCGGTCAAATAGATAAACGTCTCCTGCAACTGCTCAAAACCCTTGTAAACAGGTCAGGTAAGGAAAAAAAGACCATAATGCCGGGCTATACACATATGCAAAAAGCGCAGGTTGTCACTTTTGCGCACTATCTTATGGCATATTATTATATGCTGAAACGGGACAGGGGGCGCATGGGGGAGACAATGAAGCGTGTTGATGTTCTGCCGCTTGGGTGCGGTGCCATTGCAGGCTCAACCATACCGCTTGATAGAGAATTCCTTAGAAAGCAGTTAAAGTTTTCAAGGGTCTCTGAAAATAGTATGGATACGGTATCCGACAGGGACTTCGTTCTCGACTCAGTCTTCTCCGTTGCCATGATTATGGTGCACCTGTCAAGATTTGCCGAAGATATGATCATATTTTCTACAGAGGAGTTTTCTTTCGTATCGCTGCCCGACGAACTTTGTACCGGCAGCAGCTTAATGCCACAGAAAAAGAACCCTGATGCACTGGAATTGTTGAGGGGCAAGACATCCCGGGTGATTGGCGATCTTTTCAGCCTCTTTATGTTGCTGAAAGGGCTTCCCATGACATACAACAGAGACCTTCAAGAAGATAAAGAACCCATGTTCCATGCAATCAATACCGTAAAGGACGCTCTTTCCATAGCGGAGTTGTGTATAAAAAGGATGAAAATAAACAAAAAGGGGATGGAAAGGGCCGTGTACGAGAGCTTCATGCCTGCCGTAGAAATAGCAGAATACCTTACTGTAAAAGGGACCCCCTTCAGGGAGGCACATACAATAGCAGGCAGGATGGTAAGGGACTGTGAGGATAAAGGCAAGCTTCTTCAGGATATGGCGCTTATTGATATGAAGGGGTATTCAAAGGTCTTCGGGGATGATATTTTTAATTATTTAGATCCTCACACTATTCTAAATACCAGAAAAACTACAGGAGGAGCCTCTTTTGAGGAGGTGGAAAAAGAGATTGAAAGAGAAAAGATATATTTTAATTCTTAGTATTAGTATTATGGTAATGCTCCTTTTTGCCTCCTGCGGTAAAAAGGGAGATCCTATGCCAAAGGGGTTACCCATACCTGGCGGGATCAACGACCTGACTGGAGAAGTAAAAGATGGGATGTTGTTTCTCTCCTTCTCGACACCTTCCATAAACAAGGATGGGTCAGAGCCGAAAGACCTTGCCGGCTTTAAAATATTCAAGGCCTGCGGGAGTTGTATGGGCACGTTTGAACCATTTAAAGATCTTAGCCTGGAAAACAGGAAGGGGTTTCTGATACAGGACGGAAAGGTATTTGTCTATGACGATGATCTTATGAACGGATTTCAGTACGGATATAAGGTTTATCCATACACGAAAAAGGGTACACGGGGGGATCCCTCCAATACCTTTACAATCAAGTGGGAAAAAGCACTTGACCCTGTTAAAGGTGTCTCCGTAAAAGAAAATGACGAAAGGGTAGAGCTCTCATGGGAAAAAGAGGAAGGCTTTCTGTATAATGTTTATAGATATGACGATAATGTTTACCCGTTGTTTCCGCTGAACAAAACACCCCTTGCTGCGCCGTATTTTTTAGATACAGGGCTTGAAAACGATAAAACGTATGCATATGAGGTAAGAAAAGTACAGGTAAAGGAAGGCATAAGACGGGAAGGAGAAGGGGTAAAAATAGCAGCCACGCCAAAGGATATGTCCCCTCCTGCAAGGCCTGCCGAAGTAAAGGCCGAGAAAAAAGACGGTGGGGTGCTTGTAACATGGAAAGAGAACACGGAAGAAGATTTCGCAGGATATAACATATTCAGGATAAGCTCGGGAAAGGCAGAAAAACTGAACAAAGAGCCCCTGGAAAAAAATATGTACCTCGATAAAAATATTCCTGATAACAGATACATATCTTACTACGTAACAAGTCTCGATGAAACGGGCAATGAAAGCGAACCGTCAAGGGAAGTTGTCATTATCGTAAAAGAATAAGAGGAACCGTGTACAATGCATTATTTTGAATATAAGAAAAACGAGTTATATTGTGAAGAAGTACCAATATCGAATATTGTCAAGGCTGTAGGAACGCCTGCCTATATTTACAGTTGCAAAACCCTGGAACGCCATTTTCTTGTTTTTGACAATGCGTTCAAGGGTATGCCGCATATCGTATGCTACTCCTGTAAGGCAAACTCCAATACGGCGATTCTGAAAGTCATGGGCAGGCTCGGCGGTGGCACAGACATCGTGTCAGAAGGCGAACTTTACAGGGCTCTCTCTGCAGGCATACCGGCCGAAAAGATTGTGTTTTCAGGGGCAGGCAAAGCCGAGGATGAGATAAGGGCTGCGATAAAAGCTCAAATCCTTATGATCAATATCGAATCGGAGGGTGAACTCCACACCATTGCAGGGGTTGCAAGAAGAATGAAAAGACGGGTGCCTGTATCGATAAGGGTAAATCCCCAGATAGACCCCAAAACACACCCTTATATTACAACCGGCCTGAAAAAAAATAAATTCGGCATTATATGGGACGACGCCTTCAGGCTATACAATGATATGAAGAAAGAACCATCTCTTTATCCAATCGGCATCTCTTCTCATATCGGATCACAGATCCTTGAGCTTTCGCCCTTTATAGAGGCTGTAAGATCGCTCAAAGAAATGGCCGATCAACTGAAGAATAACGGGATAAACATCAAGTACCTTGATATTGGTGGTGGCCTCGGCATAACATACAAGAACGAGCTTCCCCCTCATCCTGATGAATATGCAGGTGTAATAAAAAAAGAATTGGAGGGGACAGGCATCACGCTGGTGCTTGAGCCGGGCAGGCTTCTCGTTGGCAACAGCGGTATTTTTGTAACAAAACTCCTTTATGTAAAGAAGGTGCCGGGAAAAACCTTTTACATCGTAGATGGGGCAATGAACGATCTTGTAAGGCCCGCGCTCTATGATGCATACCATGAGATTATACCTGTCGTCAGGAAAAATGAAGAGAAAGACGGTAAAGATACAAAGGTTGATATCGTGGGACCTATTTGCGAGTCAGGCGATTTCTTCGCAAAAGACAGAGGTATGCCACGCCTTGAAACCGGCAATCTCCTTGCTGTAATGGGGGCAGGCGCCTACGGCTTCTCCATGTCCTCGAATTACAATTCGAGGAGAAGGGCGGCAGAGATTCTTGTTAAGGGAGATGAATTTTTTATTATAAAAAAACGTGAAACGTTTAGGGATTTAACTAAGGGAGAATCTATTCCATCATTTCTGGAGGACTTGTAGATGTCAGAATTTGAATTTTTCAAAATGAGCGCAAGCGGCAACGATTTTATCCTGATAGATAACAGGGACGGGAAGGTAACCAAAAAGCATAAAAAGATTGCAGATTTTGTTGCTAAAATATGCAGAAGGCGTCATTCCGTCGGCGCAGACGGCGTAATACTGATTGAGCGCTCAACAAAAGCAAACTTTCGCTGGAAGTTTTTCAATGCAGACGGCACTGAGGCCGAGATGTGCGGAAACGGGGGCAGGTGCGCTGCACGTTTCGCCTTCATAAAAGGCATCGCGGGAAAGGAGATGGCATTTGAAACAATTGCCGGCATTATCAGGGCAGTGGTAGATGAAACAAGGATTAAACTTCAGCTTACAACTCCTTTCGATATAAAGCTCGATTACCCGATCAACCTTGAAGAAAATGAGATCTTTTTAAGCAGCGTAAACACCGGCGTTCCCCATGCGATTCTACTGTCTGACGATATTGACCATGTGCCCGTGGAAGAACTGGGAAGGGCTATCAGGTATCATAAGGCATTCGGGGAAAAGGGAACGAATGTTGATTTCGTAAAAATTGTTGACAGAGAAAAAATCTTCATCAGAACATATGAAAGGGGTGTGGAGGGTGAAACCTATGCCTGCGGCACAGGGGCAGTTGCGGCGGGGGTCATCCTGACAAAGAAGGGGCTCATCGAAAGCCCGGTTAATATTGTTACAAGAGGAGGGGAAACGCTCAAAGTCTATATTGATAATGATGAGGTATACCTTGAAGGTAATGCAAGGATTGTTTATACTGGCGTATTGAATGATGAGGCGCTTCTGTAAAGACTCGATGAACCGTTTAAGCTGTTTCAAATGTTTAAGGTGTTTAACCCGTGCAAACCCTTCGGCTTAGAGGGGGCGACGTGAGTCAGGCGAACATAGTGTCGGTATGATAAATAGCCCGCACCGCGGGCGAGAAGGGGAGGCTCCGACGGCTCTGCCGGTGGAGGGGGCGACCGGGTACCCGCTTGCGGGTGTCCCACTAATAGAAAAGAGGAGGAGCCATGGAATTAAGGGGCGTATATACGGCTCTGGTAACACCATTTAAAAATGACAATTTTGATGAGGATGCTTTCAAAAGGCTCATCACGTTTCAGATCGAAGGCGGCGTGGACGGGTTCGTGCCTTGCGGATCTACCGGAGAAGCATCCACGCTGGATTATGAGGAACATAAAAGAGTAATAGAGTTGACTGTCAAATGTGCAAAAAAGACCGTGCCTGTTATTGCCGGGACAGGCTCCAATAGCACAAAGGAGGCAATCGAGCTTACCGCAATGGCAAAACAGGTAGGTGCGGACATGTGCCTTCTTACAACACCTTACTATAATAAACCTACTCAGGAAGGTTTGTACAGGCATTACAGGAAGATTGCGGAAGAAGTGGACATTCCGTTAATTTTATACAATATACCAGGGAGGACGGGCATTAACATGACGCCGGAAACGGTAAAAAGGCTTGCAGACGTTCAGGGTATAAAGGGTATAAAAGAAGCATCTGGTTCGCTCGTCCAGGTTGCAGAGATTTACAGACTGACAAATGGGAAATTCCCAATACTTTCCGGTGACGATAACCTTTTTCTTCCCATGATGAGTGTCGGCGCTGTCGGAGTAATATCCGTTTTATCAAATATGCTGCCGGCAAAAATGAAGGCACTTTATAAAACATTCCTTGAGGAAAGGGATGTAGAAAAAGCAAGAGATATTAATGCCCATCTTATGCCCCTTTTCCAGGGAATTTTTATAGAGACAAATCCGATTCCCATAAAAGAAGCTCTTTACTACATGGGCATTATCGAAGAAGAGTTCAGACTCCCACTATGCACAATGTCCGAGGCAAACAAAACCTACATGAAGAACTTGTTGAATGAATACGGGCTGTTGAAGAAAGCATAAAAACATCAGGGAGCACAATATGGTTAAGATAATCATTACCGGTGTGTGTGGAAAGGTGGGGAGCACCATACTCAAGCTCGCTTTGAATGATAAAGACTTTGCTGTGGTAGGGGCGGTGGAGGCCAAAACACATCCCATGGTCGGCAAAGGATTAGACCGTGTGGCAGTAAAAACAGGGAATCCGCTTAATATTGAAGGAAACCTCGCCAATATTATCAAAAAATGCGATGTCGTTGTTGATTTTACAGAACCAAAGGTCTCTCTTGAGCATTTCAGGCTTGTGCGGGAAAGCAAAAAAGCAATTGTCATCGGCACAACAGGCTTTTCTGAAAATGCATTGGCAGAGATAAAAGGGGTACGGGACACAAGGGTAGTCATATCCCCCAATATGAGTGTAGGCATGAATCTCATGTTCGAAATAGTAGATAAGCTGTCCAGGATCATGAAAGATGACTACGACATCGAAATTGTGGAAATGCATCACAGGATGAAAAAAGATGCACCAAGCGGAACAGCGGTGCACCTGAAGGATATTGTAGAAGCTTCCGAACCTGCGAGAAACTGGGTTGAAATATTCGGCAGAAAAGGTATCATCGGGGAAAGAAAAAGGGAAGAGTTGGGCATACTTGCCTTACGGGGCGGCGATGTCGTCGGTGAGCACACTGTCATGTTCGCAGGGGTTGGCGAAAGACTGGAGGTGACACACAGGGCATATTCCCGTGAAAATTTTGCTCGTGGCGCTTTGCTTGCCGCAAAATGGTTAAGTGGTCAGACTGACGGCGTTTATTCAATGAAGGATGTGCTTGGGATTTAATTATAGATGAACTGCTTTATATAATTTGATTGTTTTTCGAATTTGTTATACTATATGAAATATTAAGTTTATGAAAAAAGATAACAAAATCAGGATGCTTATTGTTGATGATGATAAGGAAATACGCAATATTCTTTCTATTTTTTTAGCAGAAGACGGGGAGTCTGTTATTGATACCGCTGGAACAGGGGAAGAGGCTTTTTCAAAGCATGTTAACTCCCCTTATGATATCGTTGTTACCGATATCAATATGCCAGGTATGACCGGCATTGAGCTTATAAAAAAAATAAGAAGAAGGGAAGACACTGTAGAGTTTATTATAATAACCGGGTATGCCTCAGTTGATACAGCAATAGAGGCAGTCAGGGTGGGAGCATTTGACTATGTTGTAAAACCCTTCAAGTTCGATGAACTCAAAATAGTCATTAATAATGCAAAAGATAAGGTTATTCTCAGAAAAACAAACAAGGAACTGGTAAAAAAGCTAAAAGATGTTTATAAGGAAATAGACAGGTATAGCAAGATAAAGCTGGACGCTCATCAATCCCCTGATTTTTCCATTCTGCTTGATGAATAAACTTTGTTCCACTGGTTGAATATCAATTATAACCCGTTAAAAATATTGAAGCTATATCGAAGCTTTAAAAACCTCAAATAAACCTGACGGCATGATGCCCATATAAATAATAAGAAAGATAAAGAGATAACAAAGCACCTTTTCGTGTGTAGCAAGTTTTATTGGTTCTGCTACTGCAACATCTTTTGAGTAGCCCATTCTCACAAGATTTAAATAGAAAAAAATAGAAATTACCGTATTTACCGCACCGATAAGCACAATCGGCAGATGGCCTGCTTCAAATGCGCCCGTAAAAAGAAAGAGTTTTCCCGTAAAACCGCCGGTTGGCGGTATCCCGGCCAACGAGAAGGCAGAAACAGCAAGTAGCAACGCAAGAAGTGGCGATCTTTTCGACAATCCGGCAAGGTCATCAATTTTCACGTTTTCTCCTGTTTTTGAAATCAGTATTACTACATAAAAACAAGCAAGATTCATAAAAAGGTAAATTGTCATATAGTAAACAGCGGCAGCGTTTCCATCCTTACTCAATGCAAGTATGCCCATCATAAGATATCCTGCGTGGGCTATGCCTGAATAGGCAAGCAGTCTCTTTATATCTTTTTGCACAAGGCCCACAAGGTTGCCAAATGTCATTGAAAGGGCTGCAAGTATTATTAATATGTTTATTAATTGCATTGAACCTGGAAAAGCAAGCATCGTGATCCTTATCAATAAGGCGGCCGCTGCAATCTTCGGAAGCGTACCAATGAACGCGGTTGTATTATTTGATGCGCCTTCATAAATGTCGGGCGACCAGAAGTGCATGGGAAAAAGTGAAAGCTTAAAGAAAAAACCCGTCAATGTAAATACCAGCGCTATTATACCTATCGGCTGACTTAAAAACTCTGGCAGCACAAGTACGATGTCACTCAAGAACGTAGAATGTGCAATGCCGTAAAGGTAACCCATGCCAAAAAGCATTATGCCTGTTGATACGGCCCCAAAGAAAAGGTATTTCATCGAAGCTTCAATCTGAATCTTAGTCTGAGCGTTCCGAATCGGAAGGATAACATATAGGCTGTATGATGAAATTTCAAGTGATAAAACTATTGAGATAAGCTCTACCGAGCTTACAAGCATCATAAGTCCCAATGCCGAAAATCCGAGAAACATAAAATATTCAGGCAAAAATCCTTCTTCTATCTCTCTTTTGTTTTTAAACATAAGAATTACAAGACAAAACCCGGCCATTATAAGCATCTTAAAAACCTGAGAAAAAAGGTCAATCCTGTATGCACCGGAAAATAATTCTCCGTTTTCAGTTATGCTTAACAGCGATACTAAAAATGCAAGGACGGATAACAACTTTGCATATGTAAGTATATTTTCCTTTACTTTGCTGATGGAAATGAACAGAAGCAGTATGGAAAACAAAAATATATTTAATTCAGGCAGTATAAGCATAGTTCATCCCTCAATAATAAGTTCGCATTTGAGTCATAAGGAATGACAGGCTTTTTTCCATTACAGCCACAAACGGCCGCGGGAATATACCCATCCACAGTACTAATAGCATAAGGGGAATCATGTAAATAATTTCTCTAATTTTCATATCAGCGATTACCCTTTTATCAACTCTTCCCCATATTATCTGTTTCAAAAGTCTCAGCATATATGCTGCCGCAAGAACCGCTCCAACTACAGCAAAGAAGCCTGCTGTCTTATGCTGAGAAAATGTCCCTATTAACACATAAATTTCACCAACAAAATTGTTTGTTCCAGGAAATGCAAATGCAGATAGGGAAAAGAACCCGAAAAATCCTACATATATCGGCATTATTTTGCCAAGTCCTGCATTGTCGTATATCTCACGGCTATGCGTTCTTTCATATATTATTCCTACACAGAGAAATAATGCGCCTGTTGTAATCCCGTGATTGAGCATCTGGAGCATTGCTCCTTCAAGCCCGAAAAGAGTAAAAGTGAATATTCCCAGTGTGATAAAACCCATATGCGCAACACTTGAATACGCGATAAGCTTTTTCATATCGGTTTGGCTAAGACATACAAAACCACCGTATATTATTCCGATAACCGAAAGAATTATCATAAGCGGCGCAAAATAAATACTTGCTTTCGGCGCTACTGGAAGACAGAACCGCAAAAACCCGTAAGCCCCCATCTTCAGAAGTACGCTTGCGAGAAATACGCTGCCTGCTGTGGGCGCTTCAGTGTGTGCTGCCGGAAGCCATGTATGGAACGGAAACATGGGCACCTTAATGGCAAATGCAATTGCGAATGCAAGAAAAACCCATATCTGGAAGGTCATTCCGTAATCTTTGTACATTGCGCTTAATATGCTGAATGTTCCATTTGTCAGGTACATTGAAATAATTGCTACAAGCAGGAAAACGCTCCCGAATAATGTATATATGAAAAATTTTATTGATGCATAATCTTTACGAGGCCCGCCCCATACAGCGATCAGCAGATACATGGGAATAAGCATCGCCTCCCAGAAGATATAGAAAAGAATGAAGTCCAAAGAACAGAAAACGCCTATCATGGCTGTTTCCATGGCAAGTATACAGAATAAAAATTCCTTAAACCTCTCCTTTATCGAAGTCCATGAACACAGGATGCATATAGGAGCAAAAAGGGTGGTAAGGAGGATCAGAAATATTGTAATGCCGTCTATGCCAAGCGTGTAATTAATATTGTAAGCCGGTATCCACGGAATGTGCTCACCAAACTGAAAGTGATATGTATCCGTTTTGAAATTGAAGTATATTAACATTGATACAACAAACGTTATAATACCTGTGATCAGCCCTGTGACCTTTATGGCCTTTTCATTTCTCATTAAAAGAATCAACATTGCGCCAATAAGGGGCAAAAATATTGTCGTCGAGAGAATAGGAAAATTAAGAGGATTCATAATTAACAACTGTTCCATTGCCTTCAAGCTTTCACATCCCATAAATCACGAACCCCACAATAAGGATGAGTATAAATATGGAGAAACCAATATACGCCTGAATTCTCCCTGTTTGCAGTTTTTTTACCAGTCCTCCAAAACCCCTTACGCCGCTTGCGCTCCCATCAACAATACCATCAATCACATGCCTGTCAAAACCATATGAAATATCCGCATTTTTGAAAAGCAGTTTAAGTCCGAATGTTCTGTATAGCTCTCCCCAGAGTGCATCTACAACACTTATTATCTTTTCGTCAATCCACATAAAAATACGTGCCCCGTTTCTGTAAAAATAGTCCACATCAAGGTTCATTTTATCCTCAGGTGCAAGTTTCTTTACAAGCAGGAAGAATATCAGTCCTGTATATGAGAGTATCTGCAGCATCTCGGATACATGGGTCGAGGTAAAGGGATTATAATGATTAGGATATGGTAGAAGCTGATATAAAGACTGCGGATAAATACCTATGATAAAGCATAATGCCGATGTAAGACCCATTGCCCAGAGCATATTTTTCGGCGGCTCTTTTGCCTTAATCGGCGCTTCGTCCTTACTGAAGAAAGCAAAATATGTAACCTTTAAACCTACAGATAAAAACGTACCGATGCCCGCAAGGTTCATAAGCATCATCAATGTGATCCTTCCCTCATGATGCGCCGCAGCAGTAATCATTGATTTACTCACAAATCCGGAAAAAAGCGGGAATCCGGAAATTGATACCGCGCCCACGATGTAGAAGATCATCGTAAGAGGCATGTATTTATAGAGCCCGCCAAGTTTTGAAAGTTTCGCTGTTCCTGTCATATAAAGTACAGCGCCTGTTCCCATAAAAAGAAGCGCTTTGTAAAGTATATGAGCAAAAGCATGGGAACATGCACCATTTAAAGCAAGATCCGTACCTATGCCGATGCCTGCAACCATGTATCCTACCTGGCTTACTATGTGGTAAGCAAGAACCCTTCTCATATCATTCTCAATAACAGCGTAAAAAACACCATACACGGTCATGGCTGTGCCGAAAATGGCAAGAATTTCAAAACCCGGAAAACCCCTTAAAAGAACATAAACGGCTGTCTTTGTGGTAAAGGCGCACATTAGCACTGCTCCTTCAACAGTTGCCTCGGGGTATGCATCGGGAAGCCACGCGTGAAGGGGTATGACAGCAGCATTGAGACAAAAACCTGCCAGTATAAGGTATTCTGGAAGGCCTGCATTTCCCTGTGCAACCCTGTCAAAGAGAAGATTGCCGGTTTTGTAATAATAAAGCATCATGCCTGTAAAGAACAACAGACCTCCGAAAACATGAACAAGAAGATATCTGTATCCTGCATCAATCGATTTTTGCTCTTTTCTGTACCAGACAAGAAATACTGAAGAGAAAGCCATGATTTCCCAGAAGATAAATACAGTTAAATAATCTCCGGCAAAAACAGCTCCAAGAGAACTACCAATGTAAAAACTTCCTGCAATGTGGTGTCCGTCTTCTTTCACATGGAGCGCATAAAGGGCTCCAAGAAATGCCATAATTACAAAAACCCATGCAAAAATAAGGCTTAGTTTATCCACCCTACCGAAGATAAGCGTGGTATTCAAAAAACTGTACTTTCCGAATACACCTTCCTGCATTAATGCAACATCAATAATGGAGAGGATTGGGACAAGAAGTATAAAAAACTTCTTCGCCTTTTCATTTTTGATAAAAGGCAGCAGCAGACTCCCGATAAAATAAAAGATCGCGGGGTGTAACCACTTATCCATAATAATCCTCATTTTTTCCAAGAAATGTATGCGCTACGCCTTTTGCAACTTTAATAAGTATGAAGCATCCTACAATACCGAAAATGGTCCAGAATGCAGGTATATTATCCACATAGTAATGGCCGTGCTTTCCAATGTGTATGACAACATCATAAATTACAAGGACAATAAGATATGCGATAAGAACCTTTTTTAGCATTTTCATATCTTTCCGCAACATTTCTATATATTTTAATACGTTCATGGAATGAGTCTCCCGATAAGTTGTGTAAAAAATTGGGGAAATATTCCTAATGCTACCGAAATTAGCGAGGCAAGGACTAGAGGCACAACCATAGTAACCGGAGCCTCTTTAATATTAGCCCTATTCCAGCCGACTCCCTTGTTCTTAAAAAACGCTTTGATCGTTATGGGGGCAAAATAACCTGCATTCAGTATGGTGCTTGTCATAAGTATAATAACAATAGGAAGGTTGTGTATCTCCATTGCACCGTTTAGCAGATACCACTTGCATACAAAACCTGCAACCGGCGGCACACCTATCATGCTCAAAGATGCAATGGCAAAGGCGCCCATTGTAAATGGCATTGCATAACCTATGCCTTCCATATCACTAATCTTTCTCTTTTGGGTTGCAACAAATATTGCCCCTGCGCAAAAGAATAGTGTAATCTTGCTGAAACCATGATTTGCAATATGTATAATTCCGCCCATAATGCCGGATGGATCGAGAAGCGCTACGCCAATTATCACATAAGACAACTGGCTAACCGTTGAATAAGCAAGCCTGGCTTTCAGATCGTCCTTAGTCAGGGCTATGATTGATGCAACAAGGATTGTAATGGAGACAAAATACGCCGTATATATACCAAGGTTCAGGCTCTGTAAAAGTTCAGTGCCGAATATTGAAAGCATAACCCGGCATGTACAAAATACGCCTGCCTTCACAACAGCAACAGCATGTAGAAGCGCGCTCACCGGTGTAGGCGCGACCATTGCGGAAGGCAGCCAGTTATGAAAAGGCATAATTGCTGCTTTTGCAAATCCGAAAAGGAAAAGCACATATGTTACAGTAATCCAGATGCTATCTGTTCCTTTTGCAAATATACCTTTTGTTATGTTATCCGAAAAATCGAGTGTACCCGTCAATACATAAGTAAGGATCGTCGCCGGCAGCAGCA
The DNA here is from genome assembly GCA_026388255.1 of Pseudomonadota bacterium. Classification (NCBI taxonomy): domain Bacteria; kingdom Pseudomonadati; phylum Pseudomonadota; species Pseudomonadota bacterium. The sequence continues at coordinate 16,721 of JAPLKC010000086.1, forward strand.
GTCCCTTTGATGTTCCCATAAGATATACTATATATTTCTTTGCACCGGCGTAGCCTTCGGTATCCTGATGATGGGCAACAAGCGGATAGGTAAAGATAGTGATGACTTCGTAGAATAGATAGAGTGAAAACAGACTTCCCGAATAGGAAACGCCCTGTGCGCCGAGTATTGCAATGGCAAAGCAGGCATAATACCTTGTTTGAGCATGCTCATTAAGGGATCTCATATAGCCTATATTGTAAAAGGTTGCGAAAATCCACAAAAAAGAAGATATGATGCCGAAGACAAGGGAAAGGGCATCCACCCTGAAATTGAAGGATATGCCCGGTGCTATCGTGGAAACCGTATAAAGAATCCTATTGCCGTTCATTATATCGGGCACCATGCTCGCGACAGAAAGAAAGGTAAGGATAGAACCGGCAATGGACCAGAATTCTCTCACATTCTTCCGTTTTCCTGAGAGCATGATAAGAACAGAGACAATTAAGACAATCAGTATCGGGATAAGAGGTTTTACACTTTCAATGATCATATGTTAATCCTTCATCTCCTTTAACTTTGCGCCCTCAATATGTCCGAATTTTCTGAAGATTAAAATAATAATACCCAGGGCTATTGCTGTTTCTGCCGCAGCTATTCCCATAATAAAAAGGGTGAACACTTGCCCGTATGTATTATCGGGCGACGCAAATCTGTTTAACGCAACAAGATTCAGCCCCGCTCCATTCATTATAAGCTCTATGGATATAAGCATCCCTATAAGTGTTTTTCTGTATAGAATGCCAAGAATGCCGCAGCACAAAAGAAAAAGGGCTAAAAACAAATATATATAAAGATTATTAAAAATGTATGTATCTGTCATTTTTCCCTCCTTGAAAGCAGTGAGAGCATGATGGCGCCTATAATACTCACAACGATCAACAGGGAAATAAGTTCAAAAGGAAACATAAGTCTATCAAGGAGCGCCCTACCGATATCTTTTGTTGAGAGGGCAAATTCCTCAACTTTCCCTTTTACCCAAAATCCTCTGATAACAGCCTTATAAAGCACGGCAAAAGAAACGAGCGATACGACAAGCGAAGCAAGTAATTTTGTTGCAGTTGTCCATTCTTTCGGCCTTTTGGACATAGGTCCGGCAAGCATGATCGCAAATGCAATGAGGATCGTGATTGCTCCTACATATATGAGTATCTGCATCATTGCCAGAAAAGGTGCGTTCAGATATATATAGAGACCTGCCACACCAAAGAGGGTAACGACAAGCCCTATCATCGCATAAATAAGCGAGCCTGATAATACTGTTATCAAAGCCCCTATCATGGTAACAAACATTATTATGAGAAATATGTATTCAGCAGGGTTCATTTATGCCTTTTTCCTTTTCTCGAACTCTTTTACAAGGTCGTAATAAAAGTCTTCTTTGTTGTAACTCGAAACATTATAATCTGCTGAAAAGGCAAGTGCGTCAGCAGGACATGTCTCAACGCATAAACCGCACTGGCTGCATGTGGTATAGTTAAGCACATAAACGGTAGCCGTCTTTTTCTTTTCGCCCTCCAGCTTCTCACCCTCAACCTTTTTAATGGATCCGGATGGACAATTTCTCTCGCACATACCACAAACAATACATTTTGTCCTCTCCGGACGTTCCTCGTCCGCCACAAGCTTCGTATGTCCTCTGAAACGAGGGGAAATTTTTACTGTTTGTCTCGGGTATTGGACTGTAACAACAGGACTGAAAAATGCCTTTGTGGTCACACACATACCGCTTATCAGAGAGATTGCTCCCTTTATTATTTCGACAACATTTGTCATAATTTCAGGAACCCCCCTGTCGCAATAAGGTTCATAAAAGCAACGGGAATCAGTATCTTCCACGAAAAGTTCAGAAGTTGATCGAAACGAACACGAGGGAAGGTCCAGCGAAACCACATAATAATAGCAACAAGCAGGTACGTCTTTATAAAGAACCAGACAATACCTGGGAGAAACGGCCCGAGATATCCTCCGAGAAAGAATACGGTTGCAACAGCGCATATAATCATAATATTCGTATATTCAGCAAGGAAAAAGAGGGCAAAACGCATACCCGAATACTCTGTATGGAAACCGGCAACGAGTTCACTTTCCGCCTCAGGCAGGTCGAAAGGCGTCCTGTTTGTTTCGGCCACACCGGCAATAAAATAAACAAGGAATGCAACAAACTGCCATTTCCATATAAACCATCCTTCCCTCTGTGCTTCCACAATATCCTTCAGGGACAGGGAGTTTGTCATAAAGATAACGGGCAAAAGGGATAACAAAAGTGGTATCTCGTAAGCAATGTTCTGCGCCACGCTTCTTAATGCGCCGATTAGTGAATACTTATTGTTTGAACCCCATCCGGCAAGGAGAATCGAGAGCACCGACAAAGAAGAAAAGGCAAGGATTACCAGAATCCCCACATTAATGTCCTTTACCTGCAAAGACACATCAAAGGGTATCACGATAAACGATACAAGTACCGGTATGAAAATAAGTACCGGCGCCAGGAAATATAGAGGTTTATCAACGTTTGCGGGTGTGAGAATCTCTTTTCCGAGAAGCTTGAGCCCGTCAGCAATAGGCTGAATCAGGCCGAAAGGGCCCACTTCCTTAGGCCCGATCCTTCTTTGTATGTGGCCTGAAATCTTCCTCTCCAGCCATGTGAGCATGAGAGCGTTCACCACCACAAGGATAAGGACGCCGATAAGACCGATAACCAATCTCGCCGTTTCTTTCCCAACTATCTGTATTATCTCGTTCATCATCTGTCTATCTCCGGGATCACGAGATCATAGCTTCCGAGTGTTGCAATTGCATCGGAAAGGAGCTCGCCCTGTGCAAGATAAGGGAACGTCATGAGGTTTGAGTAAGATGGAACTCTCCATCTCATTCTGTAGGGAGTATCGCTCTCATCGCTTACAATATAAACGCCAAGCTCCCCACGGGGCGATTCTACGGTATGATAAATATCTCCTTTTGGCGGTTTCAGCTTTTTCGGCACCTTTTCTGCTTTAAATGGTCCTGATGGCAGCTTTTCAATGGCTTCCTCGATAATGTTGAGGCTGATTTCCATTTCTCTGATGCGGATCATGTAACGGTCCAAATTATCACCGGATGTGCCGGTTGGTATCTCAAAACCGATCCTGTCATATGCTGCATAGGGCTCTGCCTTCCTGATATCAAAGGGGATGCCTGTGCTCCTGATGACTGGTCCGGAACAGCCGTATTTTGGTACCTTGCTTTGTTCAAGAATGCCTATGCCTTTAACCCTGTTAATAAAGATCACATTTTTTGTGACCAGCTTTTCATACATCCCGAAACGTCCTCTCAGGCGTTTTATGAATTGTTTTGTCGCATCTATAAAAGCATCATCGATATCGTTATAAAGTCCACCAAAACGGAAATAGCAATAGGTTAGCCTTGATCCTGTAATGGCCTCCAGTATATCGAGAATGTTTTCCCTGTCGTCAAAGGCATACAGGAAGGGCGTTAATCCGCCGAGATCAGCGACAAAAGCACCGAGCCAGAGGAGATGGCTTGAGACCCTGTTTAATTCGGCGGTAATGGTTCTTATATAATGAGCACGTTCCGGCACTTCAATATTGCAAAGTTTTTCAACAGTCGTTACATGACCGAGGTTGAAATTAAGCGCACCAAGGTAGTCCATTCTTGGGGGGTTGGGAAGGAACTGGAGATAGCTTCTGTTTTCTGCCATCTTTTCGTGCATTCTATGGAGATAGCCCAATACAGGTTCTGCGCTGATAATATATTCGCCGTCCATTTTTACAACAACACGTAAAACTCCATGGGTGCTCGGATGCTGCGGGCCAAGATTGATAAAAAAACCGTCTTCATATTCTTCAGGTTTGAAGGAACTCAGCAATATTCTATCTTCTTCAGTTACAGGCACCCTGTTCTTGCGAAGCGGATAACAGTCTATTTCGTCGTGAAGGAAAAGATATGTCAGGTTCGGATGATTCTCAAAATATACACCGAAGAATTCATGGATTTCCCTTTCATACCAATGTGTAATCGTATAGATACGGGAGATTGTCGGCGCTACGGGTTTGTCGGATTCAATCTTAAGGACTACTTTTATGCGGCAGAGTTCTTTATGATTATTAAAGAAATACACAAGTTCGAGATAGTCCTTGTAATCAACACAGCAAAGGTCTTCAAGGTAAAACCCCTTGCCGTCAAAAAACTCTGCAATAGTTACGATATTTCCTTTTTGCGCCTCTATCGCAAGATGATAGCCTCTCTCATTATAAGAGGTTTCAGATACATCTACACCTTTCAATGTGTTTTTGATATCATCGAATATTGTCTTTACCATTTTTGTTCCGGTATGGGAAAACGCCTCGTTCCCGTAATTTTTTCTTCAAGCTTCATTAGCGCCTCGAGCAGCCCTTCGGGCCTGGGAGGACATCCCGGGACATACACATCAACGGGTATTATCTTGTCAACACCTTCAATAAGGTTGTATTGTCCTTCGAAAACAAAAGGGCCGCCTGATATGGCGCAATTGCCCATTGCTATTACCCATTTGGGAGACGGCATCTGTTCAAAAAGGGTGATCACTGTCGGCGCCATTTTTTTTGTTACCGTACCGTTTACAATCATTAAATCCGCCTGCCTGGGGCTGGGCCTGAAAACCTCTGCGCCAAAACGGGCGATATCAAAACGCGCCATAGCTGCAGACATCATCTCTATGGCACAACAGGCAAGACCGAAAGTCATAGGCCAGATAGAGTTAGCTCTTGCAAGATTGATAAACTTTTCTGCAATGGCAAATTTTATTATTGGATCCTTCGTTTCCAGGTAAAAACCCCCTTTCCCCATGCATAGATTATTGCAAACGCAAGAATACCTATAAATATAAGCAAAGAATAAAATTCATAAACATTTCCACCTCTTGTATAGCTTAATGCTATAGGGAAGAGATATAGTATGTCCACATCAAAGGCTATAAAGATTAAAGCATAGACGTAATACACAACGCTGAAGCGTATCCATGCACTGCCGAATGGCTCTATCCCGCACTCATACGTGGCAAATGTTTTTTTACCTATTGTCCGTGGGGCAATCAGATAGGAAATGACAACGGGGGCTATGGTAAATAAAACAGCGACTATCAAAAAGATGAGCACGTAATAAAATTCTGTCAAAGTATTCATGACTAATTATAATATTCAACAATCGACAAGCAGTTGTCAATATAAAAACGCATAGTTTGTATTTTTTTTCACGAACAACACTGATGTATGCGTAATTACTTACATTAATTAAAACCTTTGCAAAATTCTAAAAATGCCGCCATACCGCTGAAAACCGGTATCCAGAAGTTATTGAATTTACTGGATGTTGCCTGCGCAAGCAAAAACACCGGCTTTTGCCGGTAGAGCGAAGCGGGCAGTAATCCCGTGCAGACGGGACATGACAGAAAGGTCAATAGGGGTGCTTTTGCAGAGGTCTCTAATTTGTATTAATTTTCACGAACAATGCTTATGTGTGGGTATTCCTTGAGCCTTTTCAGAAATATATCCCGTTTCTCATAAGGTACATTTATGCTGTATGTTCCCTTTGGCAGCCTGTATTTTTTTAAATGCAGATTGTTATCTCTGAAGACTTTAAAAGATGTATCCATGCACTTTGAAAGAATTGACACATGTATCTCTTTGCCCGTCTCGATAAGGACTTCATAAATCAGTATGGGTTTATACAGATCTTTCTCATCTATTTTTATACCATACGTCTCCCTGTTCAGGACAATCTCTTTTAAGGCCATGATTCTGAAAATGTATCTTTCTGTTTCCTGCGGGAGGAACAATTCAAAAAAATCCTTTGTATTCTGATTCTCAATAGCTTCCCTTAATTTCCCCGGACCTGCATTGTATGCAGCCATTGCAATAAGCCAGTCTCCGAATTCTCCATTCAGCTTTTTCAAGTGGGCAAGAGCAGATCTGGTCGCCTTTTTTATGTTGTATCTTTCATCAACATAATCGTCAATGTACAACCCCTCGTTTTTCCCCGTCTCTTTCATGAATTGCCACAAACCGGCGGCATTTGCCTTGGAGATAGCCCTGGGGTTTAAATAGCTTTCTGTAATTACAAGATATATAAGATCTGAAGGGAGGGACATTTTTTGCGTTTCCAGGTTGATCATATTGAGGTATTTGAAGTATCTCTTGACGATTATTGTCAAAAGCCCTTTGTCCTCAAGAAGCTGGAAAAATTCCCTCTCAAACCTTTCTCTTATATTATCACTGAAAATAGGTATTTTTTTGTCGCACAGGATGAGTGTTTCCGGTAATCCATCCAGGCTATATACGTTAACCTCCCTCTTTAACCGCGCCACCTCAGCCTCAAGGTCGGCAACCCTTTTATCGAGCGGGAGCCCTTTCTTCTGGACAGTCTGTGCCCATCCGAGAGGACAGGCAATTAAAACTGTTAATATTGCAGCAATAAATATTGTTGAAGCACGACGTACTATGTACGATAACGTTGCCAGATTTTGAAATTTAAAATCCACAATTAGTAATCCGCGATTCACGTTTAGAAGGTGGTTCATTGCTCTTCTTTTACCATTCTGTTAAGTATTGTCGTCCTGTTGTTCATCCTCTCCATGAGGGCCTTAACATCAATCTGGAGCGAACTCAGGCCGTCATATTTTTTTCTGTATATTATATCAATCTCTTTTTTCCAGTATTCAACTATCTCAGCTTCTTTTTTATACATTTCTATTTCAAACTTTTTTTTAAGTTCTCTGATGAGTTTTTCATTCATTTCCATAAGACTTTCGCTCCCTTGCTTGTACAATGTGCCTGTAGATCAGTATGAGTATGGTTACGGCAGCAAGTATTACAGGCACGATATAATTCTCATATTTCTTGATATCCTTCACGAATACGTAAACAACATTTCCAAAGATATATCCTGTCAGCGTTACGGCTATACTCCATAAAATCGAGTTTATTGCATTAAATAACATAAATTTACCCAGGCGTATATTTGTACAGCCCAGAAGCAACAGAATTATAGCCCTTATGCCTACCAGAAACCTTATGAAAAATATTATGAAATTGCCGTGTTTTTTTATGATTTTGTTGGCAAGAGGGATTTTACTCCTCAGGAACTCATATTTTTCAATGTAGTTTCTTCCGAAGACCCTTCCCAGTCCAAAAAATGTGCAATCACCAATAAACGTCCCCAGAAAAGCCCACAAAACTACCTTATTTATAGTCATATAACCAAGCTTGGAAAAAATTCCGCCAAGGAGTACCGTAGTTTCTCCCTCAAGAAATGTCCCGATAAAAATTCCGATATATCCGTATTTTGCGATGTAAGTTTCCATGTCAGTTAAACAAACGGTTTACGGTTGACGATTCAAAGACTATAGCATGAAAAAATGTCTTTGCCGTGAAAAGTGAGCAATGAACAGTGAAAAGGCTTTTCCTTTCTCTGTCAGCTTGTTGGCCTGTCATTATCAATTGTATATAGATTAATTGCAATAGGTCAACAAACATTTTACCCTTTTGATCTGTCTTTTCTTTCATTCATCTTCATGAGCAGTATCCCCACTTCATAGAGAATGTATGTGGGCACGGCCAGGAGCATCATGTTGTACACATCCGGCGTGGGTGTAATGACTGCCGCGGCTATAGTGATAACAAGGATTGCATACCTTCTTGTTTTTGTGAGAGTTTGCGATTTCACAATGCCCTTTTTGTTCAGGGCAAGAAGGACTACGGGCACCTCAAAGGTTATGCCAAAGGCAAAAACCATGGCCGAAGAGAAACTTATGAACCTTTCGACAGATATCATTGCCTTTAAGCTGTTTCCTTCATAACCGAGAAGAAATTTTATGCCTGACCGCAAGACTATGTTGTAGCAGAATATGCTCCCGACATAGAATAGCGCTATGGAGGAGACGATAAAAAGACAGCCTTCATAGGGCCTTAAACCTGTAACGCTCCTGAATTCATACCATAACAGAAAGACAATAAAGGGAAATGATAAAAACACACCGCTATAGATTGCCAGTTCTATTGATGAGAAAAATACTTCCTGAACAGCAAAATAGTAGACTTTGATATCGGCTGCCAGAAGAAGGATGCGCAAAATATCCCTGAAGAAGATAAAACATATGACACTCGATACCGCAACGACAATAAGGGCCTTGAATGCAAACCTTTTAAGCCCTGTCAGAAGGTAGACGACTTTTTCTCTTTCCATTTCATCTCAACCCGTGATGTGCCAAGGGAAACTACATATTTAACAGCGTCTTCAACGGACATATCCATATGGATCAAATCTTCTTCGGGCAGGAAAATCAGATAACCCGATGTGGGGTTAGGCGTGGTAGGGACAAAGACAGCGCAGAGCTCCCCCTTATCTCCGGACTGTATACGTTGCGTTATAAAGCCTATGGCATAGCGGCCCTTGAAAGGAAAATCAATAAGGACAACCTCTTTAAAGGATTTCATTTTTTCCGATGAAAAGGCGTCTATCATGTCTTTGATGGAACCGTATATGCCTTTTACAAAAGGGATTTTCCTGATCGTGGCTTCACCGTATGTGAGCAGCTTTTTGCCGATATAATTGGAGGCCAGCACGCCTGTTAAATAGGTAATAATGATAAAAAGAAAAAAACCGGTTCCCTTTATGTACACGCTTGTTCCGGTGATGTTTGCCATTATATTCCTTATAAAAGGGGAAATGAATGTATCAACGGATATGACAACCGTATAGATAATATATATGGTGACAACAAGCGGAATGAGGATGAAAAGCCCGGTAAGAAATGTTTTTTTCAGATGTTTCTTCATTTCAGAAATATTTTTTTAGTTCTTTGCAAAGCTCCTCCGGAAGGCTTACGCATACAGGTTCGTCAAGAAGGGCCTGAAAAAAGTTCAAATCGGGAGCATAGTCTCTCATGTTGAGAAATGTTCTTGCTATCAAACGGAAATGACAAGGGAAATATGTCTGGCCTTCAGGTCCGAAGACCAAAGAGGCGTTAAAGCTGTATATGTCTGTGTCGCTGTAATATCGAAAGGCCTTCAGAAGACCTGATACAAGCTCATTTACATGCATCTCTGTAAATTCACTAATAGAAAACACTTCAGGGAAGATACATATGATTTCGCCAAAAATACCCAGCGACACAAAAGAGGACAGCCAGGCAGAATCACCAATTGAGCCTATGTAGCGCTCGTCCAGCCTCTTTTCTTCACTTATAAACTCAGTCCAGTAGCTCACACCATGTGTTTTATAAAACATTTCCGAAGCTCTCAGTTCATCGGTAACCTGGTTCCCCGGGCAATCAGTAGCAAAGTACTGTTGGTGAGGATGAACCAGTCCCCCACCTGAAGGGGGCATATAATTCCATGTCATGATATTGTAGGGCAATGATGCATCTATAGCCTTGAGTTTATTGAGGAATTCAATGCCAAGGGAAAAAGCGTCGCTTAATATTTCTTCTGTAAACCCCTGGAGCGGAACCACATGTTCGTCTGTCATTATCGCTACGCCGCTGTAAATGTCGTAGGGGAAAAGATTCGGGATAAGGACGGCCTGATTTTTTTTAAGCCTGCCTTCGGGCAACACCTCGGGAATAAATTTCGGCGTAACCTTTTCCCTGAATTCAAGGCAGAAAGGGCAAAAACCCTTAACTTCGGGGGTTGCGTACAGATCAAGGGGGAGGCGTTGCGGTTTTATGGCTCCAAAATGGCAGAAGTGTCCCGATCTGTTGGTAAGGGGATCAAAACGTACCTGAAAACGTTCTGTATTCGGTTCAAACTTTTTTCGCGGATCAAGAAAAGTGCTTTCAGATTCAACAATCCGGAATGGAATTTCAGAAGACATGCTTTAATACCTCTTTATATTGATGTATTTACGATTGGGATAACTATAACAAAAATTCGTGAATCATTCATTATATAATGTTTTATCAGAGTCTCCTGATTTTTCCGTATAATACCTTAATATAATATAACTATTTAGGTTACAGGCCAAATAACCCATGAAATTTCGGCAATGTTTTGACCTTTCTCGATTTTTCTAAAGAAACAGAATTGTGTAGAACAGCCTCTATATTGGCTTTACGAAAATATTAATATTTGCAGCAAATGTTGCTGCAAATATTTGTGGGGAGGATAGGCCATCTTTCGAGGTTTCTTATCATGAGCTGATTAAAATTTATAATGCTTTAAAAATACTTGACATTTTATTGAAATAGCAGGAAAATAAAAAGAAAAAGGGGTGGGTATTACGGCGATCATTAAAAATTTTCCATCATTCCTTTGCAACTCACTTATTAAAAGCAAACCAGTATATAAGTACAGTCCAGGAAATTTTGGACACAAGGACGTGTCAACTACGATGATTTATGCTCATGTTCTTAACAAGCCGGGGATAAGCGTTAAGCCCCCCTGGACGGATGATGGAAAGATTTTTAATAAAGATTGTGGTATGTATATTGGATATTACACACGAATTAGTCAGAATATCCAATATACGTCCAATTTGGTGTGTATAGTTAATTGTTGGATGAGAATAAAAAAACATTAGAATAGAATTCAAAACCTTTCCATGCTAAAATGCAATATATGAGAACCCTTGAATGTATAATAAGAAATGGCGATTGCTTGAGCGTTTTACAGGATTATCCTGAAAATTTCTTCGATCTTATTGTGACATCACCACCCTACGCAGATTGCAGAGCGAAATCATACGGTGGAGTATCTCCTGACGCCTACGTTGAATGGTTTCTTCCCCGGAGTGAACAATTCTTAAGAGTTCTTAAGCCTACAGGAACATTTATTCTCAATATTAAAGAAAAGGTTGTTGATGGGGAACGGCATACATACGTCATTGAATTGATACTTGGGCTTAGGCAACAGGGGTGGCTTTGGACCGAAGAGTTTGTCTGGCATAAGAAAAATTGTCATCCAGGCAAACGGCCAAATCGGTTCCGCGACGCATGGGAGCGTTGTCTCCAGTTCAATAAATCCCGACAATTTCATATGTATCAGGAAGCGGTTATGGTGCCTATGGGCGATTGGGCAAAAACCCGTTTGAAACACCTTGGTACTAATGACGTGATACGATTCAATTCCCAGGTTGGCAGTGGATTTGGGAAAAACATTGCAAACTGGGTGGGACGTGATAAAGCGTTCCCGTCAAATGTGCTGCATCTGGCCACGGAGACGGGAAACCGCAATCATAGTGCCACATTTCCCCGGTTACTTCCAGAGTGGTTTATCAAACTTTTCACGAAAGAAGACGATTGGGTATTAGACCCTTTTATCGGTTGTGGAACAACCTGTGAGGTAGCTCAACAACTCGGAAGAAATTCGGTCGGTATTGACATTATGGAAGAATATGTTTCTATTGCACAAGAGAAAGTATTTGAGAAACAAATGTTGCTGTGTGAAGAGGAAGCTCAATATGATGCAAATCGCAAAAGATGAAATTATCGGGTTTATAGAGCCAGGTATTCAGAAATTTCATAAACGAAGACTCGATAATCTTTCCGATCTCAAACTGAATAAAATTCTCACCAGGAAAAACCCTTATCTGTTTCGAGCAAAGAACCAAAATACTGCCCAAGATTTAGTAAAGACCATCCTTGATGCACATCTCTCCTCGCAAGAGGAAGGAATTTTCGGTGGGTTCCTTGAAGAATTAGCCATATTTATCTGCGGTAAAGTATATGGAGGTAAAAAATCATCCTCTGAAGGCATTGATCTCGAATTCTCCAAAGACAATATCGCTTACATCGTTTCAATCAAATCCGGGCCAAACTGGGGCAACAGCCGTCAGATCGCCCGTATGAAAGATGATTTTAAGCGTGCCAAACGCATTCTTGGCACCAACACGTCGGCTCTGAAAGTGGTTGCTGTAAACGGCTGTTGCTACGGCAAAGATAACAAGCCCGATAAGAGCGATTATTTGAAGCTGTGCGGCCAGAGATTTTGGGAGTTTATATCGGGAGACGAAAACCTTTACACCGAGATTATCGAACCTTTGGGGTACAAAGCAAAGGAAAGAAATGAAGAATTTTCAGAAGAATATGCAAAAGTAATCAACAGATTTACTCGGGAGTTCGCAACGGAATACTGCAACCAGAACGGATCAATCCTGTGGGAAAAACTCGTCAGATTCAATTCAGGACTGACCGAACGGGGAGATAG